>JBQCCT010000248.1:0-17011 GCA_051961955.1 Solirubrobacterales bacterium | reverse complement strand
CGAAGACGATCGAGGAGCTGCGCCAGGAGATGGCGGCGAAAACCGGCGAGAACGTTCAGATCGCCCGATTCGCCTACTTCCGCGTCGGCGAATAAGCTCCGCCGTAGTGACCGATTCCCCCGAGCCGCGCTTCGGGCGCATACTGATGAAGCTCTCCCGCGAGGCCCTGAAGGGCAGCCAGAGCTTCGGCACCGATGGCGCCGAGGTCGACCGGATCGCCAAGCAGGTGGCGGCGGTCCGTAAACGCGGCGTCGAGGTGGCAATCGTGGTCGGGGCGGGCAACATCTACCGCGGCCTCGACGGGGCGGCGAGCGGGATGGACCGTGCCACCGGCGACTACATGGGGATGCTGGCGACCGTTTTGAACGCGCTGACGCTGCAGGATGCGCTCGAGCGCTGCGATCAGCACACGCGGGTGATGTCGGCGATCGAAGTGCAGGAGGTCGCCGAGCCCTATATCCGTCGCCGCGCGATCCGCCACCTGCAGAAGGAGCGGATCGTGATCTTCGCCGCCGGCACCGGCAACCCGTTCTTCACCACCGACACGGCGGCGGCGCTGCGCGCGCTGGAGATCCACGCAGAGGCGATCCTGATGGCGAAGAACGGGGTGGAGGGGGTCTTCGACTCCGACCCGGCGACCAACCCCGACGCCGAGTTCATCCCCGCGATCAGCCACCGCGAGGCGATCGAGCGTGGCCTCAAGGTGATGGACTCGACCGCGCTCTCGCTCTGTATGGACAACGACCTACCGATCAACGTCTTCAACATGGGCGACGAGCGCAACATAGATAGGATCGTCTCCGGCGAAAAGGTGGGGACGCTGGTCTCCAGCGAAGCCACTGCTTAGGAGACCGAGAGCCCGTGGAGCTGATCGACGAACTGCTGGCGGACGCGAAGGAGCGGATGGCGAAGTCCGTGGAGTCCAGCCGGGGCGAGCTCGCCACCGTGCGGACCGGCCGCGCCTCCCCGCACCTACTCGACCGCATCGTCATCGATTACTACGGCAATCCGACGCCGCTGAAGCAGCTGGCCAACGTCGCTGCCTCGGATGCTCGCCTGCTGACCGTAACGCCCTTCGACAAAGGGGCGCTGGGGGCGATCGAGAAAGCGATCCAAGAGTCCGACGTCGGCTTGACTCCGAACAACGACGGCAGTGTGATCCGCTTGCAGATCCCGGAGATGACCGAGGAGCGGCGCCGCGAGATGGTGAAAATCGTTCACGGTGTGGCCGAGGAAGGCCGGGTCGCGGTGCGCAACGTCCGTCGCGACATCATGAGCGACCTACGCGAGCTGAAAAAGGAAGGCGAAGCCGGCGAGGACGACGAGCGCCGCGCCGAGACGACGCTGCAGAAACAGACCGATGAGGCGATCGCCGAGATCGATTCGTCGCTCAAGGGCAAGGAAGAAGAGATCCTCGAAGTTTGAGGACGGGTCCGCCGGCATGACCGCGGCCAGATACGTAGCGATCATCACCGACGGCAACGGTCGTTGGGCGCAGCAGCGCGGGCGGCCGGTGGTCGAGGGGCACCGGGCGGGGGCCGATGTAGTCAAGGCGCGGCTGCGAGACGCGGCCGAGCTGGGAATCGAGGAGCTGAGCGTCTTCTCGTTTTCGACTGAGAACTGGAGCCGTCCGGACGAGGAGGTCGCGGGACTGATGCGGATGTTCGGCGAGCGGATCACCTCGGAAACGCCGGAGCTGAAGCAGGAAGGTGTGCGGATGCGGTTCATCGGCCGGCGCGAGGGGGTTGACGCGGGCCTGACCCGGCAGATGGAGTGGGCCGAAGCGGAGACCGCCGGCAACGATCGCATCACCCTTTTTGTCGCTTTCAACTACGGCGGCAGGGCGGAGATCGTCGACGCGGCACGAAGCTTCCAGGGGGGCTCCGAAGAGGAGTTCCGCCGCCACCTATACGCACCCGAGATGCACGACCCAGACCTCCTGATCAGAACCAGCGGAGAGCAACGCGTCTCCAACTACCTGCTCTGGCAGTGCGCCTACTCGGAGTTGGTGTTTCGCGACGAGCTGTGGCCAGATTTTGACCGCAGCGCACTGGAAGCGTGCCTGCGCGAGTACGAGACGCGCAAGCGGCGCTTCGGGAGGCGGGAATGAGGACCGACCTCTTCGACGACGAGATGTTTGAGGACGAGCCGACGCCGCCCGCGCGCCCGCCCCGGGAGCCGCGCCGCCGCCGCGGCGGGCTGCGAGGGGAGACGGCGAAACGGGTGTTGGTGGCGGTGCCATGGATCGTTTTCGCGATTGCGATCATCGTCGCGGGCGGTCTCGTTTTCTCGCTGGCGATGATCGCAATCGGGGTGATGGCCCTGCGTGAGTATGCAGCGATGACCGCCCGCTACCGCCCGCTGGTCATTCCCGCCTACATCGCCGTCGCGGCGCTGGTCATCGCCGCCCACTTCGGCACGGCATTCAACGTCCTCTACGTGCTTGCCGGGTCCGTCGCACTGCTGTTCGCCTTCGCGGTGAAATCCGACCATCGCGAAGGGTCCACCGTCTCGATGGGGGTGACGTTGTTGGGGGTGGTTTGGATCGGTATCCCGCTCGCGCATGCTGTCTTTCTGCGCGAACTGCCGAACCATGGGGCAGGGCTGCTGGTCGACGTCCTCGTCGGCACCTTCGTCGCCGACACCGCCGCCTACGCCACCGGGCGCATGTTCGGCAGCCACAAAATCACCCCCGATCTTTCGCCTAACAAGACCTTGGAGGGGCTGATCGGCGGTTTCCTGATCGGCACCATGGGCTTCTGGTTCGCCGGCCTCTACCAGGACTGGCTCTCCGGGCTGGACGCCCTCCTGATCGGCGCTGCCGTTGCCGCTACCGCCCCGATCGGCGACCTCTTTGAGTCGATGATCAAGCGCGACCTCGGCACCAAGGACACCGGCACCCTCTTTGGCCCCCACGGCGGCATCCTCGACCGCCTAGACGCCGTCTTCTTCACTGTCGTCATCGGCTACTACCTCTCGATCGCGCTGGTGTACTGAGCATGAACGACGACTGGCGCCTGCAGATCGACTTTCGTGAGGAGGGGCACGCCGATGCGCTGCTCGAGCGACTTCACGCTGATGAATTGGAGCACGACTTGAAGAAGTCTTTCCACGATCAGGTGATCGTCTCCAGGGATGATTCCCGCATCTTTCTGTATGCAGGGGACGGAGCCCAGGCCGAGCAGGCCCGGGCACTGATCGGCGATCTCGCGAATTAGCAGGGCTGGCAGGTGGAAAGCGACCTCCGGCGCTGGCACCCGATCGCAGAGGAGTGGGAATCGCCAGACAGGCCACTTCCCCGCGACGATGCCGCGAAGAGGGCTGAGCGCGAGGCGCTGATGGCCCGCGAGCGCCGGGAGGCGGACGAGCGTGGCTACCCTGAATTCGAGGTGGTGGTCGAGCTTCCGTCCCATCGTGAGGCACACGAGCTGGCGGAGCGTCTTGAGGGGGAAGGTGTCCGCTGCGTCCGTCGCTGGAAGTACATAGTGATCGGCGCGACCGACGAGGACAGCGCGAAGCGCTTGGCCGGGCAGATTCGTGGTGAGGCCCCGGCCGGCAGTAAAGTCATTGCCCAGGGGACGTCGCAGGCGGCCTTCGCCGACCTTCCGCGCATCGTCAGAACCGTCGACGGGATCTTCGGCCAGATGTAGTGACCTCCGTATCCTCTTAGCAGGCATGAAGAAGGTTCTCGTGCTCGGGTCGACCGGGTCCATAGGAACGCAGGCGCTTGAGGTGATCGGGCGCTGGGAGGAGCTGCAGGTTGTGGGGCTGGCGGCTGGGTCCGATTGGGAGACGGTGGTCGAGCAGGCGCGGGAGCATGGGGTGCCGGTGATTGCCCTGGCCGCGGAGGAAGCTGCGGAGCGAGCTCGCCGCAGCTGGAGCGGGCGGGTGCTCGTGGGCGAGGAGGGGGTGCGTGAGCTGATCGCCTCGTCCGGCGCTGATCTGGTGCTAAACGCGATCGTCGGCGCCGCCGGGCTCGGCTCGACGATCGTCGCCCTCAGCGAGGGGATCGACGTCGCCCTCGCCAACAAGGAGAGCCTCGTGCTGGGCGGCGAGCTGGTGATGGCGCTGGCCGAGGCGACGAACGCGCGCCTCTTGCCGGTCGACTCCGAGCACTCGGCGCTGTACCAATTGATCGGCGCCGAGGCGCCGGGTACGGTGGAGCGGCTGGTGCTCACCGCTTCCGGCGGGCCCTTCCGCGGCCGCGACGATCTTTCCGGGGTCAGCGTCGCCGACGCGCTCGCCCACCCGACCTGGCGCATGGGCGGCCGGATCACGATCGACTCGGCGACGCTGATGAACAAGGGCTTTGAGGCGATCGAGGCGCACCACCTCTTCGGCGTCCCCTACGAGCGGATCGACGTCGTCGTCCACCCGCAGTCACTGGTCCACTCACTGATCCACCTCAACGACGGCTCCTCGCTCGCCCACCTCGGCTACCCCGACATGCGGGTGCCGATCTCCTACGCGCTGCATTACCCCGAGCGGGCCGACGTTGACGTGCCGCAGCTCCACCTCGCCGCGGCCGGGTCGCTGACCTTCGAGGAACCCGACCTGGAGACCTTCGCCTGCCTGCGCCTGGCGCTGGAGGCCGGCGCGGCGGGGGGGACCGCGCCGTGCGTCCTCAATGCCGCCGACGAGGTCGCGGTCGCCGCCTTCCTCGCCGAGCGGATCCCGTTCACGGCGATACCCGCGGTGATCGAGCGTGTTCTGGAAGAGATGCCCGCCCGCCCGGTCAGCCACTTCGACGACCTCTTCGCCGCTGACGCCGAGGCGCGCAAACGCAGCGAGGAGCAGGTCAGGGGGTTGACGCCCGCATGAGCTGGCTCTGGGTCTTTATCGGCTTCTGCTTCCTGATCATCCTCCACGAGGCGGGGCATTACGTTGCCGCCAAGGCGACGGGGATGCGGGTCGAGCGTTTTTTCCTCTTCTTTGGTCCGACGATCTGGTCGTTCAAACGAGGCGAGACCGAGTACGGGGTGAAAGCGATCCCGATTGGCGGCTACGTGAAAATCACCGGCATGAACCCGGAGGAGGACGTCCCTCCGGAGCACGAAGAGAACGCCTACTTCCGCAAGCCGGTCTGGAAGCGGATCGTCGTCGTCGCAGCGGGGCCGGCGGTGAACATCGTGCTTGCGTTTGTGATCCTGTTCGGGGTGTTCTGGGCCCACGGCAAGCCGGTGGGAGAGCAGGCGATCGAAGCGGTCGAAAAGGGAACTCCGGCGGCCAAGATCCTCCAACCTGGCGATCGGATCGTCGCAGTCGATGGAAAGTCGTTTCCGAAGCTGGACTCGACTGAAAGGCTGAATGAATTCGGGGAAATCGTCAGGTCCCACGAGTGCGCCGGCAAACCGACGGATGGATGCGTTGCCTCTCGACCGGTGCAGATCAACTTCGAACGGAAAGGCCGACTCCACACTGCTTCGGTTTACCCCCGCTTCGACAAGGAACTCGGCTATATGCGGGTTGGGTTCCGGTATCGGACCACGACCGAAGCGATTGGTCCCAGCACGGCGGCTTCGGAAGCAGCCAAGGGCATCGGGTCGGTCGCTTCCAGAACGGCCCACATCATCACCCACCTGTTCGAATCCCAGCAGCGCAAGGAACTGCACGGCGTCGTCGGCATCAGCGATGTCGGACACCAAGTGGTGGAAAAGGGCTTTGAAAGGTCGATGATCTTGCTCGCCTTGGTCAGCCTCTCGCTGGGCCTGATCAACCTGCTACCGATCCTGCCTCTCGACGGCGGCCACATCTTCTGGGCCTTGATCGAGAAACTGCGCGGCAGGCCGGTCTCCTTGCAGGTGATCGAGCGAGCGACCGTAGTCGGCTTTGCCCTCGTCCTGATGCTGATGTTCATCGGCCTCTCCAACGACATCGGCCGCATCACCGGCGAAGGCTTCCAGGTCCGCTAGCCGCGGCTGACGACGCGGAAGCTGTACGAGGCGGGGGTCGGGTCCACGTTGCCCTGGCTGTCGCGGGCGCGGACCTGGAAGCGATGGCGGCCGAGGCTGAGTTTTGGCGCCGTGAAAGGGGAGCGGCAGCGGCGGAACCTCTTGTGATCAAAGCGGCATTCGAAGCGCACGCCGGCCTCGTCGGCGGTGAAGCGGAAGGTGGGGGTGCGGTCGCTCGTGCGCTTCGGCGGCTTCTTGCGCAGGAAGGTCTGGGGCGGGTTCTGCCCGGAGGGATTGCCGCCGCCCGGGCCTTCGGCGGCGCAGGCGATCTCGGTCGGCGGCACGGAGTTCGGACGCGGTTTGGGGAAGACGACTTCGAAGTCGGCGGCGCTGTTGTCGTGGTCGTCTTCGGGGTCGAGCAAGGTCGGACAGCCGCGGGTGATCGAGCGCCGCAGGGCCATGCCGTCGGGAATGCCTGCGGCAGCCGCCGGCGTCCCGGTTGGGCTCGTCGCTTCGCCGCTGAAGTTGCCCCAGGAGACGCAGTCGATCGCTTCCCAGCAGACCGCGCCGCCACTCGGCGACAGGCCCGGCGCAAGCGAGCTGTCGGCGGCGACCCCGAACTACGCTTCCGCCTGCGGCGTCGCCAGCAGCAGCGTGCTCTGGTTGGCGCCGTTCGCGACGTCAGCCGGGAAGGTGTCAACCCCGGTCACTTTGCCGGCCGCGTCATAGCTGCGCAACACGTGGCCAGCGACATGGTTCTGCCCGCTTTGCCACATCTGTAACTCGACGTACTGAGCTTCGGGGTTCGCCACCGAGCCCGGATAAACCTCGCGGATCATCATCAGGTGGAAGGTTGCGGCAGCCGGCGCGGCGCCAAACGCCAGCACCCAGCAAGCGACCGCGACGAGCACTGCCGACGGGCCTAAAACACCCCTATATGTAGGGAAATCGGCCCGTCGGCGGGGAGGGCGGGTCACTTTGGCGCTCTCAGGACTTTGAAGCGGATCGTGAGCGGGGATGCGTCGATGATGCCACCCGCGACCGCTCGCACCGCGAACGAGTGCTTCCCGAAGCTGAGTCGCTTGGTCGTGAACGGCGAGCGGCACGGCTTGAAGCGCCCATGATCCACGGCGCATTCGAAGCTGGCACCGGCAACGTTGGAGCGGAAGCGGAAGGTCGGAGTGCGGTCGCGGGTTTTCGCCGGCGGCTTCTTCGCGAACAGCGTCTGCGGGGCGACGGGGACGAGAGGCGGCGGCATCGGTACGGGTGCCGTGACGTTGAAGCTGTAGCCGGCCGGGGTGGGGTCAACGTTGGCGCTCGGGTCGATCGCCCGCACCTGAAAGCCGTGGGGACCATTTGCCAGGCCAGAGTAGGTGACGCCGCCGGCCGCGCAGGCCGAGAACGGCGCCCCGTCCAGCGCGCATTCGAAGCTCGACCCCGGCTCGTTCGACTCGTAGGTGAAGGAGACGGTCGGGCTGAGGCTCGGGTCGGGGGGGACGGAATCGAGTTTGGTTTCCGGCGGCGTCGTGTCTTTGAGCGAGTTATCGACGGTCCAGCTGAAGGCGGTCGGTTCGAGTTGCTGGTTGCCGGCGAGGTCGGTCGCCCGCACCTTGAAGGTGTATTCGCCGTTAGCGAGGTTGGTGTAGGTCTTGCCCGAGGCGCAGGCGGAGAAGGAATCCGGGTTCGCGCCCTGGCTGAGGCTGCATTCGAATTTCGCGCCGGTCTCGCTGGCGTGGAAGGTGAAGCCGGCGCTGGCGCCGGGGCTCGGGTCTTCGGGATGGGTGTCGATCGTCGTGGTCGGCGGCGTCGTGTCGACTTTCCAGGTGTAGGAGGCCGGGGTGGGGTCGGGCCCGGAGGCGTTGAAGCCGCGCACCCGGAAGGTGTGGCTGCCCTCGGCGAGGGCGGTGTATTCCATCCCGGTTTCCGGGCAGCTGGAGAAAGCGGCGCTGTCGAGCTTGCATTCGTAGCCGGTCGCGGTTGGCGCTTCGTAGGTGAATTCGGCGCTGGTGCTGTTGCTGGCCAGGGGCGGCTTTTCGTCGATCGCCGTGTTCGGCGCGCCGGCGCAGGTTTTTTCGGTGATCGGCGAGGCGTTGTTGCGCGGCGCCGGCGTCACCTCGGAGAAGTCGGTGGCGCTGTCGTTGGTGTCGTCGCTTTCCTCCAGCAGGGTGGGGCAGCCGGGTTCGATCGTACGCCGGATCGCCTTGCCCGCGGTGATCCCGCCGGGAGAGGCCGGCGAGCCCACGGTGGTCCCGGTCGCCGTTTCGAAGCTGGCCCCGCCTTTGAAGTCGCCCCAGGCGACGCAATCGGCGGGGATGCCGCCGGCGTTCCAGCAGACGGCGCCGCCGGCAGCCGGAACCGAGAGTTCGGAATCGACCAGGTCGGGGGCGACGCCGAACTTGCTCTGCACCGCCGTGTCGCCGATCAGGATCGTGCTCTGGTTCGCGGAATTGGCGACGCCGCCGGCGAAGGTCGATTTGTGCACGAGCGCACCGCTGGCGTCGTACTCGGTCAGCGAGTGGCCAGTGAGAAACGACTGCCCCGCTGCGTACATCTGCAGCTCGACGTAGCTGTCCTTTTCCTGGCCCGGATAGATCTCGCGGACTTTGATCAGGTGGAAGGTCGCCGCGGCCGGCGGCGCGGTAATCAGTCCCACGAGCACGGCCGCGGCGACGATCGAGGCGGCGATCCCCCTTCCCATCGGCCGGGATACGGCTCTCGGCGCCCTCGGGTTCAACCGGCGCGGGAGCCCCGCTCAGTAGGCTTCAGACATGGCTTCCAAACGGCAGATATTCGTCGGCAACGTGCCGATCGGCGGTGGCGCGCCGGTCGCCGTGCAGACGATGACCAAGACCGAGACCGCCAACCTGGCGGCGACGATGGAGCAGATCCGCAAAGTCGCCGACGCGGGGGCGGACCTGGTCCGCTGCGCGGTGCCGCGCGAGCGGGACGCGGAGGCGCTGAAGACGATCGTGCGCGAATCGCCGATCCCGGTGATCGCCGACATCCACTTCAACCACACGCTGGCGCTGAAAGCGATCGACGCCGGCGCCCACTGCATCCGCCTCAACCCGGGCAACATCGGCGGCCGCGACAAAGTCGCCGAGGTCGCCGCGCGGGCCAACGCGGCCGGGGTGCCGATGCGGATCGGCGTCAACTCCGGCTCGCTGCCCAAGCACCTGCACGCGCTCGAGCGCGAAGATCCGGTCGAGGCGCTGGTTGCCGCTGCAGTCGAGTTCGTCGAGTTGATGGAGGGCCTTGATTTCGAGAACTTCAAGGTCTCGATCAAGTCGACCAACGTGCCGAACACGATCGCCGCAAACCGCCTGCTCTCGGAGAAGATCCCCTACCCGCTGCACCTTGGCGTCACCGAGGCGGGGACGAAGTGGGGCGGCTCGTTGAAATCGGCGGTCGGCCTGGGGACGCTGCTCGCCGACGGGATCGGCGACACGATCCGGATCAGCCTCTCGACCTTCCACGCCGAGGAGGAGGTCAAGGTCGCCTGGGAGATCCTCAAGGCGCTGCAGCTGCGCGAGCGCGGCCCGGTGCTGATCGCCTGCCCGACCTGCGGCCGGCTCCAGTTCGACATGGACTCGGTGGTGGCGGAAATCGAGCAGCGGCTGGAGAGCTACGAGGAGCCGATCGAGGTCGCCGTGCTCGGCTGTGCCGTCAACGGCATCGGCGAGGCCAGCCACGCCGATTTCGGTATCGCCGGGGCCAAGAACGAGGGCCTGATCTTCGCCGGCGGCAAACCGCTGCGCAAGGTCCCGCAGGCGAGCCTCGTCGACACCCTCTTCGAGGAGATCGACAAGTCCCTCGACCGTGGCGGCAAGGTCGAGTTCAACGAGGCCGAGTCCCGCGAGGGCGCCGAGTGGGTCGCCAACATCGAGCGCGAAAACGCCGGCGACCTCACCCCCGAGAAGATCGCCCAGATGGAGGCCGAAGCCGTGGAGCGCGGCGAGTCCGACCGCGTCCTCCTCGACGAGGAGGCCTCACCGACGGCCGGCCGCCGTTTTACGCGGGCGTAGAGCTCCGGCGCGAGGACCCATGTCCGGGTGGCGGGGGCCTACCCAGGTAGGTTTCAGCTCGCATGAGTCGTCTCTCTCAGACCTTTCTTCCGACCCTGAAGGACGCGCCTGCGGATGCGGAGGCGATCTCGCACAAGCTGATGGTGCGGGCGGGGTTGATCCGGCAGCTGGGGGCGGGGTTGTGGACGTATCTGCCGGCGGGGTGGCGGGTGGAGCGGAAGGTCGAGGGGATCATCCGCGAGGAGATGGAGGCGATCGGCTGCCAGGAGATGCTGATGCCGTTGCTGATGCCGGCGGCTCCCTGGAAGAAGACCGGCCGCTACGCGATCGAGGAGCTGTTCAAGCTCGAGGACCGCAAGGGCTCGCCGCTGGTGCTGGCGATGACGCACGAGGAGGCGGTGACCACGCACGTGGCCCGCGACGTGCGCTCCTACCGCGACTTGCCGCTGATGCTGTTCCACATTCAGACCAAGGAGCGTGACGAGCCGCGGCCGCGGGCCGGGGTGCTGCGCACGCGCGAGTTCACGATGAAGGACGCCTACTCCTTCGACCGCGACGAGGAGGGGCTTGCGCGCTCCTACGAGGCGCAGGCCGAGGCCTACGGCAAGATCCTCGACCGCTGCGGGCTGACCTGGTACCGGGTCGAGTCCGACGTGGGGATGATGGGCGGCTCCGGCGCCGACGAGTTCATGGCGCCCTGCCCGGCCGGCGAGGACCGGGTTGCGCTGGCGCCCGGCTACGCCGCCAACGTCGAGATCGCCTCGGCCGAGGCGCAGCCGGTCGAGCTGCCGGCGCCCTTGCCGCAGCCGGAGCGGGTCGACACCCCGGGACTGGCCAAAGTCGAGCCGGTGGCGGCCGAGCTCGGGCTCCCGCTCGCGGCCTTCATCAAGGCGCTCCCGGTGGTCACCGAGAAGCGGGGGATGGTGATGGTGCTGGTGCGCGGCGACCACCGCCTCAACGAGGTCAAGCTCCGCAACGCGTTGGGCGAACCGGCTCGTCAGGCCAGCGCCGAGGAGATCGCCGCCAAGATCGGACCGCCCGGCTTCATCGGCCCGGTCGGGGTGGAGGTGCCGGTGGTCAAGGACGCGGCGATCCAGGGCGACTCCTTCGTCACCGGCTCCAACGAACCCGACGCCCACCTGCGCGGCGTGCAGCCCGGCCGGGACTTCCAGTTCGAGGAGATGGACATCCGCACGGTCGAGGCCGGCGACACGGCCCCCGCCGGCGGCACGATCGAGATCGAGCCGGCGATCGAGGTCGGCAACATCTTCAAGCTCGGGACGAACTAGTCGGAGCCGCTCGGCGCCACCTTCCTCGACGAGAACGGGGTCGAGAAGCCGATCGTCATGGGCTGCTACGGGATCGGCCCGGCGCGGATCGTCGCCGCCTCGATCGAGCAGCGGGCAGATGACAATGGGATCGTCTGGCCGCCCTCGATGGCGCCCTGGAAGGTTCACCTCGTGTCGCTGGCCAAAAGCGGGGAGGAGGAGCGTGCCGCCGCGGATCGCCTCTACGACGAGCTGAAGAGCCTCGGCGCCGAGGTGCTCTACGACGATCGCGACGCGGGCCCCGGGGCGAAGCTGAACGACGCCGATCTGCTCGGATGCCCTCTGCGTCTCGTGGTCGGGCGACGGGGACTCGCGAACGGCACGATCGAGGCGGTCGAGCGCGATGGAGGAGCGGCGCATGATCTGCCCGTCGATGCCGCCGCCGAACAAGCACTTGCCCTTCCCGCGCTGACGGAGCCGGCATCCGCCCCTGGCGGAGATGACTGACCGGGACCCCTTCGGTCGCGGCCAACGGCGCCGCCTCTTCGGACTCGACCGCAGCGGCCCGAAACCGCGCCAGACGCGCAGGGGGGAGCCGCTGCACCCGTGGACGCTCCCCAACCTGGTCGGCTACGTCCGGCTGGCGGCATTGCCGGTCTTCCTCGTCCTCGCTTACAACACCGACGACGGCACCTCGGTCGCCTCGGCGATGGTCTTCTGGGCGATCGCCGCGGGCGACTACCTCGACGGTCTGCTCGCCCGCCTCACCCGCCAGTACAGCCGCATGGGCGCGCTGCTCGACCCGCTGGTCGACCGCCTCACGATCCTCTCCGGCGCCGTCGTCTGCTGGAGCTTCGAGCTGCTGCCACGCTGGGCGCTGGCGCTGCTGGCGCTGCGCGAGCTGGTGATGCTCGGCCTCGCCGAGTACGGGTTGCGCCACGGCGTCGACATCGAGGTCAACTGGCCGGGGCGGATCTCGGTCTTCCCGTTGATGGGCGGGATCTGGCTCGCCTTGCTCGCGCCCGGCTGGGTTGCCACCGCCCTCGTCATCTGGGGGTTGGCGATGGCGATCATCGCCACCGTCCTCTACGCGCGGGCCGGGATGCGTGCGGTCCGCGCCGCCCAGGCTGCAAGCTAACCTCCAGATTCAGCCGAACCTTCAACCTGGGGTTGAACCTTGACGCCGGGGACCTATAATCGGCTCCCGCGCAAAACGGAGGCACTGCCTCCTTCAGCCAGTTAGGAGCACGATGGAGGACACCTTTCCCGATCTCGGGTCCCTCAGCGACAAGGAGCTGAAGGACATGATCGACAACTTGACGGCAGAGGAGAACGAGATCTCCTACAAGCGTCGCGTCCTGCACGGGAAGATCGACATCCTGCGGGCGGAGCTGGTCAACCGCCTACGCCAGAAACGGGAGGCCGGCGACTCGCTGATCTCCGGCGATGACGTCGAGCAGCTGACCCAGATCCTCGCCGGCAAGACGACGCCTCCCTCGGAGGGCGAGCCCGCCGCCTGAGCGGGAACCGCCATGGCCGTTCACTGTCCCGAGTGCGGGTTCGCGAACCCTGAGGGCGCCAACTACTGCCAGAAGTGCGGCGCCTACCTGGGTGGGCCGAAAGAGGGCGACGAACCGACGACGATGACCTACCGGGTCGATGAGACGGGCGAGATGCTGCCGGTCGACATCGACGAGGTGGTCGAGGAGAGCGGCGCGGCGCTGGTGATCCGCAGCGGCGGCGGCCGCGCCGGGGAGAGCTTCAGCATCAGCGAGGAGCGGGTCAGCATCGGCCGCAGCCCCGACGCCGGCGTCTTCCTCGACGACGTCACCGTCTCTCGCAACCACGCGCTGCTGGTGCGCCGCCGCGACGGCCTCTACATCGACGACCTCGGCTCGCTTAACGGGACCTACGTCAATCGCCGCCGAATCGAGTCGCACCGGCTCTCAGACGGCGACGAGATCCAGGTCGGCAAGTACAAGCTCTCCTACCTGGAGCGTTAGATGCCTGCCTCCCCGACCCCGCACACCTGGATGATGGCCTTGGCACGGCGCATCCCTGCGTCCTCGGGCTTGCCTTTGGCTCCACCAAAAGCGGCGCCCTGCGTCCTTGGTCTGCTTGGCCACGGCCATCCCCAGTCGCACGCGGCCGGGGAGGCAGGCATCTGATGGCCCTCTCCGAGCACACCGGGCGCGCGTCCGGATCGCCCAGCCGTCCTCGCAAGGCGCTGACGATCGGCGCCGTCTGCAAGATCCTGCAGGGCGAGTTCGACGACATCTCAATCTCGAAGATCCGCTACCTGGAGGACCAGAAGCTGCTGAACCCGCGGCGGACCTCGGGCGGCTACCGCCTCTACAGCCAGTCCGACGTCGAACGGCTGCGGACGATCCTGCGGCTGCAGCGCGACGAGTTCCTGCCGCTGCGGGTGATCCGCCAGGAGCTCGCCTCCGGCGGCGACCTGGTGCTCGGCGAGGGCGAGCGAAAGCCGGCCAGCGGTGCGGTGCGGCGGGCGATCCTCGTCGACACCTCGCGCGCCTACCTGACGCTGGACGAGATCGTCGAGGAGACCGGGGCGCGCGAGGAGCTGATCCGTGAGCTCGAGAACTTCGGGATCGTGCAGCCGGAGAAGCGCGAGGGGAAAACGGTCTACGACGAGACCGACCGCGAGATCGTGCGGGCGGCGAACGAGCTCTCGCGGGTCGGTGTAGGAGCGCGCAACCTGCGCGTCTTCCGCTCCTCGGCCGATCGGGAGGCGAACCTGCTGGAAGCGCTGCTGGGGCCGTCGCTGCGCTCGCGCAACCCCGAGCGCCGCAAAGAGGCACTGGAGAGCCTGGAAAGCCTCGCGGCCACGGTGAGTCATCTCAAGCACCTCTTGCTGGTCCGGGACCTGCGGCGCCTCGCCGGCGACTGAGTCGCTGTGGCCCGCGTCACCCGTACGCGCACTATCGCGGTGCCGGTGGGCGAGGTCTGGAAGCTCGTCTCCGATCCCTACGCGCTGCCGCGCTGGTGGCCGCGGACGACGCGGGTCGAGAACGTCGACCGCAAGGGCGGAGGCCGCCGCAGCCAGTGGACGAAGGTGCTGGCGACGGCCGAGGGGCGCGGGGTGCGAGCCGATTTCCGCTGCCTCAGCTCGGCGGAGAACCAGCGCTACGTCTGGGAGCAAGAGCTGGAGGGGACGCCGTTCGAGCGCCACTTGAAGGAGCTGCGGGTGGAGATCGGGCTGCGGGAGCGCGACGGCGACACCGAGGTGAGCATCACCGAGGAGCAGTCCTTGAAAGGGATGTCGAAGCTGGGCTCGCCGTTGATGCGGCGTGCGCGCGGCGGGGTGCTGAACGAAGCGCTCGACGGGATCGAGAGGGCGTTGACGTGAACGGGGCGCAAAGCTCTCGCATAGCGAGAGGAAGTCGCCACGAACCGCGTCGCGATGCGAAGTGGTGGGGATGGGGGGACCCCGCGGTCGAGCCGACGCTGGACGACGAGGCGCTGGGGGTGCTGCGGGAGCGGATCGGGGAGCTGGAGCCGTGGCCGCTGGCGCGCAGCCTCGAGGAGTTCGAGTTGCCGCCGGCGGAGCCGTTGCCGCGGGCGCTGGTCGAGGCGGTGGGGGAGGGGAACGTCTTCATCGACGACGAGGACCGGCTGCGGCACGCGACCGGGCGCGGCTACGCCGACCTGGCGCGGATGCGAGCAGGGGCTCTGGAGGCGGCGCCCGATGCCGCGGTGGTGCCGCCGGACGCGGAGGCGCTGCGGCGGGTGATCGACGTCTGCGCCACCGAGGGCGTCGCGATCGTCCCCTTCGGCGGCGGCACCAGCGTCGTCGGCGGCGTCGAGCCGCTGCGGGGAAGCCACGGCCGCCTGATCAGCCTCGACCTCGGCGCCCTGCGGGACGTGGAGGTCGACCGCCGCTCGCTCACTGCCCAGCTCGGTGCCGGCCTGCGCGGACCCGAGGCGGAGGCGGCGCTGGGGCGGGAGGGTCTGACGCTCGGTCACTTCCCGCAGTCGTTCGAGTACGCGACGATCGGCGGCTTCGCCGCCACCCGCTCCGCCGGCCAGGCCTCAAGCGGCTATGGCCGCTTCGACGAGCTCGTCACCTCGGTGCGATTGCTGGCGCCGGCCGGCGAGCTCTCGACGCTGGCGACGCCGCACACTGCCGCCGGGCCGGCACTGCGGGAGCTGGCGATCGGCTCCGAGGGGGTGCTCGGCGTGATCCCGGAGGTGACGGTGCGGGTGCGCCCAGCGCCGACGACGTGCCGCTACGAGGCCTGGATGGCCGAAAGCTTCGAGGCGGGAGCGGAGATCGTCCGCGCGCTGGCGCAGGGGCCGGGCCTGCCGGAGATCATCCGCGTCTCCGACGAGGAAGAGACGGCCGGCACGCTCGCCCTTTCCGGACCGCGCGGCGTCGCGGGCAGCATCTTTGTCCGCTACCTGGGCTTACGCCACCGCCGCGAGGGCGCGCTGATGATCGTCGGCTACGAGGGCGACGAGGAGTCGACGGCCCGCCGCCGCGCCCTCTCCGTCCGCGCCCTGCGCGACGGCGGTGCCGTCTACCTCGGCCAGGCGGCCGGCCGCTCCTGGGAGCACGGGCGCTTCCAGGGCCCGTACCTGCGCGACACGCTGATGGCGATGGGGGCGATGGTTGAGACGCTCGAGACTTCGCACATCTGGAGCCGCTTTGGCGAGCTGCACGACGCCGTCGGCGGCGCCATCCGCGAGACCCTCAACGGTCAGGGCACGCCCGGCCTCGTCTTCTGCCACCTCTCGCACGCTTACCCTGACGGCGCCTCGCTCTACTTCACCTTCATCGCCCGCGCCCGCCGCGGTGCCGAGCTGGAGCAGTGGGCGGCGGTCAAGCGCGCCGCCAGCGAGGCGATCGTTGCCCAAGGCGGCACGATCACCCACCACCACGCAATCGGCCGCGACCACGCGCGCTACATGGAGGCCGAGGTGGGGAGGACCGGCCTGGACGTGCTCCGCGCCCTGAAGGCGCAACTAGATCCCACCGGGATCATGAACCCCGGCAAGCTCCTCCCCTCTTGACGCCGACGGGCCTAAAACCGCCCTATATAGACGGAAATCGTCCCGTCGGCGGTTATTTGTTGTTGCCGGCTTCTTCGATTTTGCTGGCGGCGCCGACGATTGGGCCGGTCACGGTGCCACGCAGGACTTCGGTGCCGGTGTATACGGGGGCCTTCTTTTCTTTCGTCGCCTTCGCCAGCGACGCTTCCAGCTGTGATTCGTCGGTGCGGGTGATCGCGATCTGGCCAAAGGTTTCGTTGGCGAGATAGGCGAGGATTTCGACCGGCACTTCGACTTGAGCGCTGATTTTGCCGTCCTTGCCGACGGGAGTGGAAGCGAGCGGCAGCATTTTCGTCTGCGAGGCTGCCAGCCAGATCGTGTAGCGCTCGCCGCCGCTGGTTTCATTCAGTCCTTCGGCGAAGACCTGCAGCGCCAGCTTGTTTTTCACCCGTCCGAAGACCGCGACCCCCGAGGCTTTGCTGCCATCGACCGGGTTCAGCACCGCCTTCGTCACTTCTTTGCCCGCTTTGGACGCCGCGTTTTCCAGCGCTTCGACGGCTTTGTCGGTGACCTTGCCGGTCGTCGTTTCCGAATTGCTGGAGCCGGAGTCGCCCCCGCTGGTCAGCACGATCACGAGGAAGATCACCAGGATCGCGACCCCCGCCAGGACCGCCCACAGCCCCCGGTTCTCCAGCAGCTTCAGCTCTTTTTTGAGGGGTGGCTTCGGCGGCCCCTTCGGGAGCGTGGGGGTCGGCGGTGGGGACTCCCCCGGAGGAGCCTCCCCGTCTTTTGCGCCGGAGGGGGAGTCCCCACC
>JBQCCT010000247.1:0-7010 GCA_051961955.1 Solirubrobacterales bacterium | reverse complement strand
GCACGAAGCGCAGGCGCTCGACCACGGGCCGGCCGAGATGGGCGTTGATGCGCGCCAGCAATTCCGGAGCGAGGTGCTGCAATTCCATCGCCACGGGGCCGGCGCAGGCGACCGAGAGCGTGCCGCCATGCAGGCGCCTCGGCACCGTGAGGACGAGGAAGCCGAAAACGACGACGGCAAGGCCGAGCTGGAGGGCGAGGCGGACCTTGCGGCTCCGCGGCGGCTTCCTTCCGAACTTGGACCCGGCCTCGCCGACCCGGTGCAGGAATGGTTGGCGGCGCTCCACGAACGTCGCACCTTAGTAGCTCGCCCAGTCTGGAATAGTCGGGGCATGGGCGAGTTCGAGTTGCTGGCGAGGCTCCGCGAGCGCCTGCCGCAGGACGGGGCCCGGGTTCTGCTCGGCAGCGGCGACGACGCCGCCATCACCGTCCCCGGCGGCGCCACCGCCACCTCCGTCGATGCGATCGTCGAGGGCGTTCACTTCCACCTCGACGAGGGCGAGCTGCGGACGGTCGGCCGCAAGGCACTGGCCACGGCACTCTCGGACCTGGCGGCGATGGGCGCGGAGACGGGCGAGGCCTACGTTGTCCTCGGCGCCCCCGCAGACCTGAGCGAGACAGACTTCCTCGCCCTGCTCGACGGCTTGCTCGAGCTGGCGGGCGAGACCCACACCGCCCTCGCCGGCGGCGATCTCACCCAAGCCCCGGCGCTGACCCTGGCAGTCACCGTCGTCGGTCACGCCGCCTCTCCCGATCGACTCGTTTCTCGTGCGGGTGCCCAGCCGGGCGACCTGTTGGTCCTCACTGGCGAGATTGGCGGCGCTGCCGCCGGTCGCCTCCTGCTCGACGATCCGAGTCTCGCCAACGCCGTCCCCGAATCGACCGCCGAGCGCCTCCGCGCCCGCCAGCTCGACCCCACCCCCCGCTTGCGCTCCGGCCGCGCCCTCGCCGCGGCCGGCGCCAACGCGATGATCGACCTCAGCGACGGGCTCGGCGCCGACGCCTCCCACCTCGCCGAGGCAGGCAACGTCGCCCTGCGCATCGACGCCGGCTCGCTGCCGATCGCCAAAGGGGTTGCCGAGGTCGCTGCGGCCGCAGGCCGGGAGCCGCTGGAGCTGGCCGCCTCGGGCGGCGAGGACTACGAGTTGCTGGCGGCGCTGCCCCGGGACCGGCTCGCCGACGCCTCGATCCGGATCGGCGAAGCGACGGAAACCACCCTCACCCCGATCGGTGAAGTGGAAGCGGGCGAAGGAACCGAGATCAGGCTGCCCGGGGGAAAGCCCCTGGCGACTGGGGGCTACGACCATTTCGCGGAGCCGCCTGCGGAGCCGTAGCGTGAATCCCGGTCAGCAGCTCGCGAACGCCGCGGCGACTCAGCATCGCCATCGCGATCTCACTGGGATCCGGCTTGTAGGCGCCGGCGTCGACTAGGGATTTGAGCTCTTGCGGCTCCATCGCGTTCATTATCGGCCCAGGTACCCAGATCCTTAGTTCTTAGTAATCGCACATGCGTCCAAACGGCGCCGACGACTACGATTTCAGGCGTGCCCAATGGTTCCGCCCGCATCCTTCTCGTTGATGACGAGCAGTCGATTCAGACGCTGCTGAGCTACCCACTGCGCAAGGACGGCTACCACGTCACCTCCGCCCTCGATGGCAGCGAGGCGCTGCGGCGCTTTGAGGAGGGGCGCTTCGACCTCGTCATCCTCGATCTGATGCTCCCCCGCATGAACGGGGTCGACGTCTGCCGCCAGCTGCGCTCGCGCAGCCAGGTGCCGATCATCATGTTGACCGCCAAAGGCAGCGAGACCGACAAGGTCGCTGGGCTCGAGGTCGGCGCCGACGACTACATCACCAAGCCTTTCTCGATGCGCGAGTTCCGCAGCCGAGTGAAAGCGGCGCTGCGGCGCTCGCGAATGGCCGGCGAGACGGCCGACGAAGGTGCGATCGAAAGCGGCGAGTTGACGATTGACTTTGACCGACGGATGGTCACCCTCGGCGGTGAAGAGGTGCAGGTCACCTACGTCGAGTTCGAGATCCTCGGCGCCCTCGCCCGCTCGCCCGGCCGCGTCCTCACCCGCGAGACGTTGTTGGAGCACGTATGGGGCGACTCCGACTACCGCGACCCACGCACCGTCGACGTCCACATCCGCCACCTGCGCGAGAAGCTGGAGAGGGAACCGAAGGAGCCGGAGTACCTCTTCACCGTGCGTGGGGTCGGCTACAGGTTCCGGGAGTAGCGCTTGTGCGACGGTCCAGGCCCCCCTTAACCGACGGCCGCAACACGATGTTCTGGATCGTGGTAGCGGCCGCCACCGCCGCCAGCATCTACCTCTACACGGTCGTGATCGGAATGGCCGCCATCCACGACGGCTCGGTCAAGGCCCAGATCTTGATCGGCGGCGCGATCGTGGGCCTGCTCGAGATCCTGATCGCCCGAAGCTACGTTCGGACCTACGCCAGCAATCTCAGGCGCCTCCAGGAGGCCGCGCGCAAGGTCGCCGACGGAAACTTCGAGACGACGATCCCGGTCGCCTCCGTCGGCCCCCTCAGGCCGGTCGCCCGCACCTTCAACGAAATGCAGCGGCGCCTGGCCGAGCTCGACAGCGCCCGCAAACAGTTCATCGCCAACGCCTCGCACGAGCTGCGCACGCCGATCTTCAGCCTCGGCGGCTTCGTCGAGCTGCTCGAAGACGAGGACCCGAGTCCGGAGGAGCGGGCCGAGTTCGTGCGCACGATGCGCCAGCAGATCGAGCGCCTGACGAAGCTGACGACCGACCTGCTCGACCTCTCCCAGCTCGACTCGGGCGCCGTGGTGATGAACCCCAGCACCGTCGACCTGACGGGGCTGGCGCGGGAGGTGACGAGGGAGTTCAGCGCCCGCGCCGAGCTGCGTGGATCGCGCCTGCAGCTGCGGACGCCGGAGCAACCGGCGATCGGCCTCGGCGATCCGGAGAGGGTGCGGCAAATCACCCGTATCCTGCTCGACAACGCCCTCACCCACACCCCGGAGGGAACCACCGTCACCGTGACCACCTATTCCGCCAACGGCCGCGCCGAGCTGACGGTCTCCGACGAGGGGCCGGGCATTCCCCAGCGCGTTCAGAAGCGCATCTTCGAGCGCTTCTACACGGCAGACTCGGCCGGAGGGTCCGGTCTCGGGCTGGCGATCGCCACCGAGCTTGCGCAGCGGATGGAGGGGGAGATCACGATCAGCTCCAGCCGTCGCTTCACCGCCTTCACCCTCGACCTTCCTCCGGGCCGGCGCCGGGCAGTTACGCGGCCCGCCCCCGCCCCGGCAAGGGTAGGCGCGTGAAGAGGCTGAGGGCCCTCGCAGCGCTACTGGTCTGCCTCGCGCTGATTGCCGGTTGCGGGTCCAGCGGCAGCAGCTCAGGATCGGCGAACGAAGGCGAAAGCGCCGTCGGCGGCTCCGCCCGGCAGCCCGAAGTCGTCGTCGAGGCTTCCAGCCCTGGCTTCGATGCGACCCGCGTCTACAGCGAAGCCGCGCCCGGGGTGGTGACGATCCGCTCAGTCTTCGGCGGCTCGGCCGGCGCTGCCGAGGGATCCGGCTTCGTCCTCGACAAGAAGGGGGAGATCGTCACCAACGCTCACGTCGTCACCGACGACTCGAGCGGCGAACGCGAACCGGCCAAGGAAGTCTTCGTCGAGTTCCCCGACCGCAACGTGGTGGCGGCTGAAATCGTCGGCTTCGACCCGTTTGCCGACGTGGCGCTGCTGCAGATCAAACCGGACGGTTTCGCCCTGCACCCGCTAGAGCTGGGGAATGACCACGACCTCCGCGTCGGCCAGCCGGTGGCGGCAATCGGCAGCCCCTTCGGCGAGCAGCACTCACTCTCGGTCGGCGTCGTCTCCGCCACCGACCGCTCGGTCCAGTCACTGACCCAATTTGAAATTTCCGGCGCGATCCAGACCGACGCCTCGATCAACCCCGGCAACTCCGGCGGACCGCTGCTCGACGCCGGCGCCCGGGTGATCGGCATCAACCAACAGATCGAGACCGAATCCGGTGCTAACGACGGCGTCGGCTTTGCCGTCCCAATCTCAGCGGTAAAGCGCTCGGTCGCTCAGCTGCGGGAAAAGGGCACCGTCGAATACGCCTACATCGGCGTCTCCACCCAGCCGCTTTACCCGCAGCTGGCTCACAAGCTAGGACTTGACACGACCTTCGGCGGGCTGATCTCCGAAGTCGTCCCCGGCGGGCCGGCGGAGAAGGCCGGGCTTGAAGGCGGCAACGAAGAACTCAGGTTCCAGGCGACCAAATACCAGGTCGGAGGAGACGTGATCCTCCAGGTCGACGGCGAAAACATCGTCAGTCCCGACCAGCTGGCCCACGTCATCGCCACCCACAAGCCGGGCGACACCGTCACTCTCACCATCCTCCACGACAACCAGCGCAAGCAGGTGCAGCTGACGCTGGGCAAGCGTCCTGATAACCCCTCCGCGGGTTAGTCAACCGGGCGGCGACTCCACGCAACCGCCTATCCGTGTAGAACTCCCTGCCTTGCTCCAGGAAGTCGCCCTCGGCCACAAGACCCTCACCGACTACACCCACATCGTCGGCAAAGAGCTGACGGAGCAGATCCGTGAGCTCGCCGAGCCGCTGCAGGGGAAGCGGGTGCTGCACGTCAGCGCCACCGCCTTCGGCGGCGGTGTTTCGGAGATCCTCTACACGCTGGTGCCGCTGATGCGCGACGTCGGTCTCGACGCGCACTGGCATGTGATCTTCGGCAAAGAAGAGTTCTTCAATGCAACCAAGCTTCTCCACAACTCCTTGCAGGGGGCGGAGGAGACCCTCAGCGACGAGCAGTGGGCGATCTTCGACGAGATCAACGAGATGAACGCCGAGGGCCTGCAGGGCGAATGGGATGTGGTGATCGTCCACGATCCGCAGCCGATCGGCCTGCGTCGCGGCGCGCTGGCGAAGGGCCGGCGCTGGATCTGGCGCTGCCACATCGATCTCTCAGCGCCCAACCCGGCCCCGATCGCCCGTTTGCTGCCACTGATCGAAGAGTACGACGCCTCCGTCTGGCACCTGCCCGACTACGTGCCGAACGGGATGGGCGCGCATCGCGACGCGGTGCGGATCATGCCGCCGGCGATCGACCCGCTCTCGCCGAAGAACATGGCCTTCTCGCCCGAGGACGCCGCCTTCGTCTGCCGCCAGTTCGGGATCGACGTCGACCGGCCGCTGATCACTCAGGTCTCCCGCTTCGACCCGTGGAAGGACCCGATCGGCGTGATCGACGCCTACCGCGAGGTGACCGAGCAGGTGCCGGAGGCGCAGCTGGCGATGGTCGGCTCGATGGCGACCGACGACCCAGAGGGGATGGAGTACTTCCAGAAGACCTTCGAATACGCCGGTGGCGACGACGACATCAAAATCCTCAGCAACCTAAATAACGTCGGCGCGATCGAGGTCAACGCCTTCCAGTCGCAGTCGGACATCTGCCTGCAGAAGTCGATCCGCGAGGGGTTCGGCCTGACCGTCACCGAGGCGCTCTGGAAGGGGCGCCCGACGGTGGCCGGCAACGTCGGCGGCATCCCCTTGCAGATCGAGGACGGGGTCAGCGGCTACCTCGTCGACTCGCCTTCGGAGTGTGCGCAGCGCTGCATCGAGATCCTCCGCGACCCCGAGTTGGGCAGGGAACTGGGGCGCAAGGGCAAGGAGCACGCCCGGAGCCAATTCCTCACCCCGCGCCTGCTCCGCGACTGGCTCAGCCTGCTGACCGACGTCGAGAGCTGAGACAGCCGAGCGCGTAATCTCTGCGGCGTGGATTCGTCCCCGCTGATCATCGTCTCCAACCGGGGTCCGCTCCAGTTCGACCGCGACGAGGGCGGCCAGCGGACGGTGCGGCGCGGCGGCGGCGGTTTGGTAACGGCGCTCTCGGGTCTGGTCTCCCACCGCGACGCGCTCTGGATCGCCTCGGCGATGAGCGAGGAGGACATCGCCGTCTCCGCAGAACGAGGGGGCCCGATCGAGGAGGAGCTCGACGGGATCGACTACCGCGTCCTCCTCGTCGGCAGCGACCCGGTCGCCTACGACCGCTTCTACAACGTGATCGCCAACCCGATCCTCTGGTTCATCCAGCACTATCTCTGGGACCTCTCCAACGCGCCGGACATCCGCCGGCAGGAGCTCGACGCCTGGGACTACGGGTACCAGGCCGTCAACGAAGACATCGCCCGCGCGGTGCTGTCACAGATCGAAGAGCAGGAGCAGCCGCTGGTGATGCTCCACGACTATCACCTCTACACGGCGCCGGGAATGATCCGAGCCGGACGGCCCGACGTCTTCCTCCATCACTTCGTCCACATCCCCTGGTCGCAGCCGGACAGCTGGCGGATCCTGCCGACGCGGATCCGCAACGCGATCTTCGAAGGGATGCTGGCCAACGACATCATCGGCTTCCACACCCACGCCTACTGCATCAACTTCCTGCGCTGCTGCGATGAGCTGCTGGAGGACGTCGAGGTCGACTACCACGCAGCGGAGGTCCGTCATTCCGGCGGCAAGACGCGAGCCCGCGCCTATCCGCTGGGGATCGACGCGCAGCGGCTGGAGCGGGCGGCGGCCTCGCCGGAGGTGGCCGAGGCCGAGCGCGAGGTGCTGGAGCGGCGACGCCAGCACCTGATCATCCGCGTCGACCGCGCCGACCTCTCGAAGAACGTGCTCCGCGGCTTCACCGCCTTCGACACCTTCCTCGCCCAGCATCCGGAGTTCCGCGAAAAGGTCACCTTCATCGCCCACCTGCAGCCTTCACGCCAGGACGTGCCCGAGTACGCCGAGTACCTGGAGCGGATCGAGGCCCTGGTCGCGGTCGTCAACCACCGCCACGGGACGACCGACTGGATGCCGATCGACCTCAAGGTCTACGAGAACTTCTTCGACGCAGTCGCGCGCTACAAGCACTTCGACCTGCTGATGGTCAACGCGATCTTCGACGGCCTCAACCTCGTGGCCAAGGAGGCTCCGGCCGTGAACACACGGGA
>JBQCCT010000246.1:0-13817 GCA_051961955.1 Solirubrobacterales bacterium | reverse complement strand
CCAGGCGGCGAAGAGGGTGAGCAGGCGGGCCTGGTCGATTTCCATCCGCGAGGCGGCGATCGACTCCTGGACGAACTGCTTGTCGCCCAGCGGGCCGCCGAAGGCGCTGCGCTCGTTGGCGCGGCGGCACATCATCTCGTGCGCCCGCTCGGCCGTCCCGATCGCCCGCATGCAGTGGTGGATGCGGCCCGGGCCGAGCCGGTCCTGGGCGACCGCGAAGCCGGCGCCGCGCTCGCCGAGCAGATTGTCCTTTGGCACCCGGCAGTCTTCGTAGCGGATCTCGCAGTGGCCGGGGCCGCCGTCGTGGCCCATCACCGGGATCGGCCGCACCAGGTTGAAGCCGGGCGTGTCGGTGGGGACGCAGATCATCGAGGCGCGCCCGTAGGGGTGGGCGTCGGGATCGGTGACGACCATCGCGATCGCCAGCCCGGCGCCCATCGCGCCGCTGGTGAACCACTTGTGGCCGTTGATCACCCACTCGTCACCGTCGAGCTCCGCCCGCGCCTGCAGCAGCGTCGGGTCCGAGCCCGACACCTCCGGCTCGGTCATCGAGAAGCAGGAGCGGATCCTTCCCTCCAGCAGCGGCTCCAGCCAGCGCTCGCGCTGCTCGGGGGTGCCGTGCTCGGCGAGGATCTCCATGTTGCCGGTGTCCGGAGCCGAGCAGTTGAAGGCCATCGGCGCCGCCATCGGACTGCGGCCCATCTCCTCGCAAAGCAGGCCGTACTCCCAGTTGGTCAGGCCAGGGCCGAAGCGCTCGTCGGGCATGAAGAGGTTCCAAAGCCCCTCGCCCCTCGCCTTCTCGCGGATCTCGACCAGGATCTTCGGGTACGGCACTCCCGGCCCGACCTCCGCATCGAGCGCTTCCAGGATCTCGCGCTCCTGCGGGTAGATCTCCTCGTCGATGAAGTCGAGAACGCGCTCGCGCAGCTTCGCGACCTCGGGGCTGGGGTTGAAGTCCATCGGGTTCCTCTCCTCGTCCGCTTCGGGGAGGAGAACGCTATCGCGAGGGGCGTCGCCGGTAGCGGGCGAAGAGCTCGCCGTCCTCCTCCAGCAGCCAGGCCAGCTCGAGGTCGACGATCTCCGGCAGCGGGCCCTCGACGATTCGCAGCGCGTCGCCGCCGCTCAGCTTCGGGGAGATCGTCAGGAAGAGGTCGTCGACGAGGCCGTCGGCCTGCATCTGCTCGTGGACGTGGGGGCCGCCCTCGGAGAGCAGGGCGCGGACGCCGTGCTCCCGGCGCAGATGGCGCATCGCCTCGGCGAAGTTGACAGCCACATCGTGTAGTACGACCTCGACCGAGCTCGCCTTCTCCGGCGGCTCGGTCTACGAGGCGGTGAAGACCAGCACCTCACCGCCTTCGGTGAACAGCGGCGCTTCCCAAGGCAGGTCGAGGCGGCCGCTGATCAACACCATCAGCGGCTCTGGCGCCAGGCCGGCCCGCTCGCGCCGTTCGCGCGTCTCCTGCTTGGACGCGAGCCGCCCATACTGCTCCACCCGCATCGTCCCGGCCCCGATCATCACCGCGTCGAACCGCATCCGCAGGCCGGCCAGCATCGCCGTGTCGGCATCGGAGCCGATCGGGCCGGAGCGCCCTTCGATCGTCGCCCGCCCGTCGACGGTGGCGACGAAGTTCATCGCCACCAACGGCCGCTCCCCACGCGGTTCCTCCCAGGGACAGTAGGTCTCCAGTTGCTCGGAGACCGTGGTCGGGCCGGGATCTGGAAGCAACCGCCGCATCGGCAGGAACCTACCCGCGCTTCCGACTTTCAGCACACCAGGGTGTGTCGAAACTCGGCTGCGCTCAGCTGTAGTCGTGCCAGCCGGCGAACTCGCGGCCGGCGAACTTCTGCAGCTCGGCGACGTCGTCGGTGAAGCGGGTGCGGAGCGACTCGAAGAGGTCGTCGGGCAGTTTCGGCTTCGGCGCGGGCGGCTTGTCGGGGTCGTGGACGACCTTCTCGACCAGCCAGCGCAGCGACTCGGGGAAGCGGTCGAAGTTGCGGTCGAAGGAGCGCAGGCCTGGCAGCTTCACGAGCTTCTCCATCAGCTGGTATTTGTCGCCCTCCTTGGCGCTCGACTTCTCCCACTCGCGGTCGAACTGCTCGGAGGTGAAGCTCTCGTCGACGCCGGCGAAGGCGAACGCCTTGCGCATCGTCTCCTCGCGTTCGGTCTGCAGCTCCTCCTGGGTGATGATCTCGATCTGTGAGCGGTCGAAGCGCTCGAGGTAGGGCTGCAGCTGCAGCCAGTATTTGGAGCGGTTGGTGTAGGAGTTGTCGGGATTGGAGAGGACCTCGATCAGGTCGCCGGTCTCGTAGCCGGCGCCGGTGGCGTGGACCCAGTGCGAGAGGATCCGCTTGATCGGGTCGCGGACCATGTAGAGCAGCTTCGCGTCGGGGCAGTTCTGCTGGATCCGCTCGGCGACGTTCTCGAATCGGGGCAGGTTCGTGTAATGGGGCGATGACTCGCCGCGGACCTTGAAGCGGTCGTCGAAGCGGCTCGCGTACCAGTCGAGGCCGAGGTCCCAGTTGAGCTCCGCGACGAAGAAGTTGAGCTCCTTCGGCTTCGACATCTGGACTTCAGGATGCAGGCCGAGGTAGTGGTGGATGCTCGTCGTCCCGCACTTGAGCCCGCCGACGATGATCAGGTTCGGCAGCTGCGCGTGGCGTTTGCGGCGGCGGCGCCAGCGGCTCTTGCGGTCGGCGGTGTAGCGCTCGCGGGCACGGGCGCACATCGCCTCGTCGGCGGGGTCGTGGAGCATGGCGGGGGGCGGCGTGTGCGTGTCGGGCTCCGGCACGAGCGGGCTAGTCTAGCTGCGATGCCCCTCGCGGATCTTCAGAGCAACTTCGAAGCCTTCTTCAACCGGACCGCCGAATTCTTCCGCCACCTCTCGGAAATTCACTGGCAGGCGTTCGGGATCGCTTTGCTCTGCCTGCTGGGGATGCAACTGGCGCGCGCCTGGGCCTGGCGCAACGTGCTCCGCGCCGCCTATCCGGACAAGAAGATCCCCTTCCTGCAGCTCGCGGCCGCCTATCTGGCGGGGGCGGGGATCAACGCGATCATTCCGGCCCGCGCGGGCGACGTGACCAAGGTCTTCCTGGTCAAGCGCCAGATCCCGGATTCCTCCTATCCGGCGGTCACCTCCTCGTACCTGGTCCAGACGGTCTTCGACACCTCGATCGGCGTGCTGGTGCTGCTCTACGCGATCAGCCAAGGGTTGCTGCCCTCGATTCCCGAAATCCCCGAGCTGCCGGCTTTTGAGATCTCCTTTTGGGCCGACCACCCGCAGGTCTTTGCGATCGTGGTTGCGGCCCTGCTCCTGGCGATCGCGATCGGCATCTACCTGCTCGCCCACCGTGTGCGCCGCTTCTGGGCGCGCGTTCGCCAGGGCCTGGTGATCCTCACCGAGCCGCGCCGCTACCTGCGCGAGGTCGCTGCCTGGCAGGGGATCGGCTGGCTCTGCCGCTTCGCGGCGTTCTGGTTCTTCCTCAAGGCCTTCGGCATCGGCGGCTCAGTCGGCAACGTGATGCTGGTGATGAGCGTGCAGGCGATTGCCAACGTCATCCCCTTCACCCCAGGCGGCGCCGGCGCCCAGCAGGCGCTCCTGGTCGCGACCCTGAACGGTCCCTCCCGCACGGCCGTCCTCTCCTTCTCGGTCGGCACGCAGATCGCGATGGCGGCCTGGTCGGTAGTGCTCGGCTTCGTCGCGATCCTGCTCGTCTTCAAAACCACGGACTGGCGGGGACTGATCCGGCAGGCCCAGGAGGAGGCCGATGCTCAGGAGGCCGCGCAGGCACCTAGCCGGCCTTAGCGGCCTCCTGGGGGTTACTAGCTTTTGGAAACGAAAAGCGCTTTTGGTTCGGTGAATATGTAGTGTGCTGTCCACCGGAGTTCAGATGATGGGCAGCCAAGGCCGCCGCTAACCTTTTTGACAATCGCGCTGAAGTCGATGGAGGCAGGTTCGCCGCCATTTAGCGTACCAAGGTCGGTCCCGCTTGCAAGGCCATAGACGCAGGTGCCCATGATCGTGTTGTATGTCAGTTCGGTATTGCTACCTGTAAGTGTTCCATTGAGGGTGCCGGCAATCCAGTGTATTTCGAACGTACCTTTCTTCAGGGTCGTGAGCGGGCGAGAGCATTCTTTGCTGCCGCTTCCCCAGCTCAATACTTCGGGATCTCCGTCGACTGTTGCGGTTTCGCTGCCTATAGCTGTGATTGGCAATTTAAATGTGGATTCGCTGCAGGTGGTTACCGCGGTATTCGAAAGGTCCTCGAGGACCATTTTATTTTCCGTAATGAGTTCCACATGTAGGTTCGTGCCGAGCGGATAACTCCACCCGCCGGCCGCACAGCCTTCAGTTAGCCGTGTTTTGCACAGGACGGTCGCCGACCCGGTGCCGGCGGTAAATGCCGTGAAGGCAACGACCACTGCGACGGCGAGGCTCAGCTTCTTCAGGTTTTGCATGACTCTCCGGTTTTGCATGACTCTCCCTTTGGTTAGCGCGCCGGGCGCTGGTTTCAATTGGCCAAGCCGTAGCAGAGCGAGAGGTGATAGTCAACAAAAGATGAATGCTCAATATCCTGGGTAGCGGCCGGGGACGTGCCACTGCCAGGGTGGGCGCTCGCCGGGTGGGAAGTCGTAGTGGTTGCGGCCGGGAAGGGTCTCGAGCGGGACAAGGGCGGGGTCGTCCTCGGCGAGGACTTCGACGCCCCCAGCGGCTTCGACGTCGGCTTGGGTGGCGCGGCGGGCAATCGACTCCCAGCCCAGGGTCGGGCGGTAGAGCCAGTAGCGGATCTCGACCCAGCCCTCCGCGGCACGGCGGTCGATCAGCTCGGTGAAGGCAGTGGTACGGCGACCGGAGGTAGTGAGATGGGGGCCGGCGGCGACAGCGCAGCTCTCGCGGCGACAGCGGCGGAAGTCGACCGGCATCAGCGGCATGCCCGAGGGCGCCGGCCGAGCTTCGGGAGCCGGCGCCAGCGCCCGAGTCAGCCGCGCCAGCGGCCAGCCGTAGGCGGGGACGAGCGGGTGGTGGCGGCAGGCGTCGGGGAGCCGCGGCGCGCAGGTCAGCCGCCGCCCGATCGCGCCGGCGAGCGAGCGGCCGGCATCGACCTCGCCGCCCGCGGCGATCGCCGAGACGGCGGCGATCAGCACCACCGCGATCAGCGCCGCCAGCGCCACTTGCTCGACGCTCGCCGACCCTCGCTCTCCTCGCCTGCCCATGTTCTCGACGCTAGGCGGTCGTGGCGCACGGGTGGCGCGCAGAAAGCGCCAATTCTGAGTCGGCTGTTAAACGGTTCTGCTTACATGCAGGGGGATGGAGGGCTTCAACCTGTTCGGCGACCCGGAGGAGTTCCGCGCCCGCATGGAAGAGCTCTCCGAGCAGATGCAGTCCTCGCAGCGCGTCGCCTGGGCCGACAACGCGATCAGGCTCGCGGTCGAGATGACCGTCGCCTCGATCGGCCGCCTCGACCTCAGCGGCAGCCCCGACGAGCAGGCGATGCAGGTCCGCGACGCGATCCGCGTCCTCTTCCCCGAGGCGGTCACGCTGGTGCGTGAGGCTCGGGAAGGTTTGAGCTAGAGCTTTTATCGCCGGTTAACCCCGGTGGGCGAGGCTTTGGGGGTGCAGCAGCGTGCCCGTCGCCGGCGCCGGCTTTACCCCTTTGGGGCGGTCTTGGTCGTCGCCGGCTTCTTGATCATTCGCGACCTGGGTGGGTCCGGCGGTTCGCCGGGGGTAAGCGATCCCGTCCGGCCGCAGGTGCTCGTCTCCCGGCTTGCCTCGAAGGCGCTGCCGGCGCCGATCTCCGGCGAGACGGCGGTGATCCTGCAGGGCGGGACGTTGATCATTGGCGGCCTCGACGCCAGCGAAACCTCGGTGAGTGGCGTCTTCCGGCTCGACCAGACCGGCAAGCTGCGTCCGGCCGGGTCGCTGAGCGGGCCACTCCACGACGCCGCCGCAACCACCCTCGGCCAGAAGGTGCTGGTCCTGGGCGGCGGCACCGCAACGAGCACGGACACGGTGCAGGCTCTGCCCGTGAGCGCCGCGACCGGCCGGTCGGCGACCGCCACGGTCGTCGGCCACCTGCCGGCGGTCCGCTCCGACCTCAGCGCGGTGACGATCGGCGCCAAGGCCTACGTGCTCGGCGGCTACGACGGCACCACCCCCGACCCGGCGGTGCTCGCCACCGCCGACGGGAGATCCTTCGAACGCGTCGCCGAACTGAGGGTCCCCGCCCGGTACATCGCCACCGCGGTCGTCGGCGACCGCATCTTTGCCTTTGGTGGCGAGACCGAAAGCGGCGCCGCGACTGACGCGATCCAGGAAGTCGACCCTGCCCAGGGGACGGCGCGGGTGATCGGGCACCTGCCGCAGGCGATCTCCCACGCCGCCGCCGTAGTCCTGGACGGCCGCATCTACATCCTTGGCGGCGAAGACAGCGGCACCGCCACCGACCGCGTCTGGCGGTTCGACCCCGCGACGGGAAAGGTCACCGCGGCGCCTTCACTGCCGCTGGCGGTCTCCGGTGGCGCGGCGGTCAGCGCCGGCAGGTCCGCCTACCTACTCGGCGGCACCGGAGCCGGGGGCGAAGCCCTGGCGAGCATCGTCCTGCTGCGGCTGCAGGCCAGATCCACGGTCAGCCCGGCTTCCACCGGGCCAGAAGCCGCGAAGCCGAGCGGCGGCAATGTGCCTCCCTTCGAAGGCAAGCTGATGATCGCCGACCGCGGCAACAACCGGATCATCGTCGTCAATAACCGTAAGCAGGTGCTCTGGCGCTACCCGTCGAAGGCCCACCCGGCGCCGCCCGGTGGCTTCTACTTTCCCGACGACGCCTTCTTCATCCACGGCGGCGGCGCGATCATCTCCAACGAGGAGCAGAACGAGCGGATCGTCCAACTCTCCTACCCGGGCGGGAAGCTGCTCTGGTCCTACGGTCACCCCGGCCAGACCGGCTCTGAAGCCGGCTACCTGCACGAGCCCGACGACGCCTATCTATGGAAGAACGGGAACGTCTCCGTTGCCGATGCGCAGAACTGTCGCGTGCTGATGATCTCGCCGCAGAAGCGGGTGCTGCGGGAATTCGGCGACCCGGCCGAATGCACGCACGACCCGCCGCGGCGGCTCGGCTCTCCCAACGGCGACACGCCCTTGGCCAACGGCGACATCCTCGTCTCCGAGGTCAACGGCTCCTACATCGACGAGATCACCCGCACCGGCAAGCTGGTCTGGTCGCTGCAATTGCCGATCTCCTACCCCTCCGACCCGCAGCAGCTCGGCCCGGATCTGTACCTGGTCGCCGACTACGCCGACCCGGGCGGCATCTACGAGTTCACCCGCCAGGGTCGGATCGTCTGGTCCTACCACCCACAATCCGGCAACGGTCGCCTCAACCATCCAAGCCTGGCCGAGCGGTTGCCGAACGGCGACATCGCCGCCAACGACGACTACCGCAACCGGGTCGTAATCATCGACCCGAAGACGAAGAAGATCGTCTGGCAGTACGGGATCACCGGCCATCCGGGCCATGGGCCCGACCACCTTCATATCCCCGACGGCTTCGACCTGCTGAGTCCGGAAGGGACGACTCCCACTCATCCTTATACGGGCTGAGCCGGGGCTTTAGAGGAGTTCGAGATGGAGCGAGATCACCGCGCCGCGGCCAAAGGGAGCGCCGGCGAGCTCGACCGGAACCGCGATGAGCAAGGCGGGGATCGCGCCGACGATGCTGGCGAGGATGTCGATCCGTCGCTGCCAAGGGCGGGGTGCCGGCGCCGCCGGGGTGTCGCGGAGGACAGCAAGGGCGACGTTGTGGCCGAAGGTGACGCTGTTCAGCAGCGTCTGCCAGGTAACGGCCAGGCTTGCCAGCGGGCGCCAGCGGCGGGCCTTGACCACCTGGTCGCGGCGGGCGACGAGGCGGCGCACCGCCTCGACCGTGAACAGGTAGCGGGCACCGGGTTGCAGCCCGGCCCAGCCGACGCCACCGAGCGAGCAGGCAAAGCCGGCACGGTTGGCGATGCTGAGGTCGTCCCCCTCGCGCAGAGCATCGAGCGCATGCAGGGCGTCCTCCGGGTCACCCGTCGAGCAGCCGATGACCGCGAGCCCGCAGCTCTCGCAGCGGCGCACTGGCCCCGTCACCCCCGGCCTCTCGCCGATCCAGCCGAAGAGCGGCTCGCCGCAGGCCGGGCAGGGCGGGTTCTCGGGACCGGCACCGGCCTCGAGCGGAACGAAGCGAGTGGCTTCGACCTCGGCCATTCCGTATAGCGTACGGCCCCGGATGAGCCCTCAGGAGACTCGAGAGCGGGAGTCGCGCGGGGCGGTGCCGGTCGCGGTGGCGATCTTCATGGCGGTGGTGTTGCTGATCGCAGCGAGGCCTGTCGAAGGAGTCAGCGGGACGGAAAACTTCGAAATCCTCCGCTCGGTGCACGAACATGCTGGCTCGGTGACCGCCGCCGGGTTGATGCAGGCGCTCGGGCTTTTGCTGCTCATCCCCCCGCTCGTCTACCTCTTTCGTGCGGTGCGGGCGCGGAGCGAGCGGGTCCGCCCACAGCTGATTGCACTGATGGTTGTGGCGCCGCTCTTCCTGGCCCTCTCTGCAGGTATCTCGATTGGCGCCCGGCATGAAGCGGCGAACCAGTTCGTCGCCGGCGAAGCGAAGTCCACGTTGACCAAGAAGGAAGCGCACGAAGAATGCGCCTCCCAGCAGAAGGAAGAAAGCAAGAAGGACTTCACCGAAGAATTCGAACCGGAAAAGGGAGAGACGCCGCTGGCGGCCTGTGAACGGCAGGAAACCGAAGATGACGAAGCCTCCAACGCGCTCAGCGAAGCCTCCTTTGCGTCGCTTGCCACCGGCTTCGGTCTGGCGGGCAGCCTCGGCTTCGCGGTCGCCCTTTTCTACACCTGCCTCTGGGCGATGCGGACTGGGCTCCTCAGCCGTTTCTGGGGTTCGCTGGGGATGGCGATCGGGATCGCTCTGTTGATCGGTTTCTTAATCCTCGTGGTCATCTGGTTCCTCTACCTTGCCTTCCTGGTCTTGGGATTTGTCCCCGGCGGCAAACCGCCAGCCTGGGAGGCCGGCGAAGCAGTGCCTTGGCCGACGCCTGGTGAGAAAGCAGCCGCCGAACTGGAACCGCCCGAAGCCGAAGAGCTCGCCGAGCCGGACGACCCTGCAGAGAAACGCAAGCGCAAGCAGCGCGAATAGTTACTCGGACCGACGCGCTGACACGCGCTTGCGATGGGTGCGGATCTCGCTCATGATCCGCTCCAGCCGCGGCTCGACCGAGGTGTCGACGTGGCTCATCGCCGCGGCGACGCCGGGGTGCACGGCTGCGATCCGCTCGTGCATCGCCTGGGCCACGGCGCGGTAGGTGGGGTGGCCCTCACGGCCTGAGCGCAGCTCGATCAGCTGCATCGCCTCGCGGGCATTGAGGTCGAGCGAGTAGCGGATCCGGTAGGCGAGGCTGAGCGCGTAGGGCGCCTCGGCGGCGAGGCCGGCGGCCGCGAGCCGCTCATACTCCTCGCGGGAGATCTCCAGCGCCCGCTCGAAATCGCCGCCGGCGCCGGCTTCGCGCACCTCCTCCGGCACCCCGGCGCCGAGGTCCGGGGTCAGCCGCTGCCACTGACAGGTCAGCATTCGGTGCCGCTGCAGGTCGCGGAAGGCGCCGTAGTCGGAGACGATCTCGAAGCGGTAGCGCAGCGCCTCGAAGCCGCGCCCGGGCCGGTGGCGCCGGTTCGCCCGCTCGCCCACCAGGGCGCCCAGCAGCTGCGCTCGCTCCTCGCGGTCGAGGACGTCGATGCGGGCGAGGATCTCGGTCTCCGGCGCGCTCGCCGCCTCGAACAGGCAGGACGCCAGCAGGTCCTCTTCGGTCCCGTCGACGTGGACCAGCTCGACCGCGGGCATGTCGTCCCCCGCGGCGCGGCGGTCGAGGCCGAGGCGGGCGACCCAGCTCTCGGTCTGCTCGCGGCGCCGCTCCAGGTAGGAGATCCACTCGCCGCCGCGGTCGGGACGGTCGACCCGGGAGACGAAGCTCGGCATCACCTGCGTCAGCTCGGCGAGGATCATCCCGCCGTACTCGCGCGCCTCCGGCAGCGGCGAGGCCATCAGTCGCATGATCAGCTGCTCGTAGGCCTGACCGGAGGCGTAGATGCCGACGTGGCTGAGCGTCGCCGCCGGCAACAGCCCCCGCAGCAGGTCGAGCGCCTTGGCCTGGATCGAGCGCCGCCAGGCAGTCTCGGGCTCCTTGTCTCCCCGCGGCCAGCGCGCCGCCGCCCACTCCTCGACCTCGCCCAGCGAGCGCGAGTAGATCGCGAAGACCTCATCCATCGCGGTGGCGAACTCGGGGCCGAGGCGGTCGTCGCGGTAGAAGCGGTAGCCGCCTTCGGGCAGCGGCTTGTCGTAGGGGATGTAGCGGGTCGACTGCTCCAGGTAGGCGGCGAGACGGCCGCGCTGCAGCAGCTTGGTGACGATGTTGGAGACCCACTCGCAGGCGACGTGGGCGCCCCCGACCTGAGCGATCGAGTCGTCCCCGTAGCCGACGAAGACGCGCTCGTAGAGGCGCGCCGCGCGCTCGCCCTCCTCCTCGTCAAAGGGCCGCCCGCCCGCCGGCGCGTCGGCCGCGAACTCCTCCAGGTAAAGGCGGCGCACCGTCCCGGAATAGCGCGAATAGCGGGCAAAAAGCGCCCCCTTGACGGTCTCGGGCAGGTTGACGAGGGCGAAGACCTGGCGGTCGAGGTTGGTGAAGTGGGGGGCGAGAAGCGCCCGCTCCTCAGCGGTGAAGTCTTCGACCGGGTAGCGCACCGGCGCATCGTAGTAGCGCGGGGAGACAACCTCGCCTCAGGGCACAGCAGTTCCGTGGTTCCTTATGCACGGCATAGGTGCAAAAGGAACCACGGAAAGAGATAGGGCCAGCTAGGTCTGCCACGCTGGCGGCGCGGCCATCAGCTCGACCCGGTGGCCGCCGAGGGCGATCGCCAGCGCCCGCGGCCGCCCCCAGTGTTCGTGTTTGGACTCGACCGCAAAGCCGTGCTCGCGCAGGCGGGCGACCACCGCCTCGAAGTCCGGGGCGACCACCGCGAGGTGCCCGGGGGAGGGGACGGTCGGTTCCGCCTCAGGCATTAGGTGGACCTGGGTGCCCTCGCGCTCGAGCCAGGTGTACTTGCGCAGCGTCTCCGGCGGCTCCACCCGCGCGAACCCGAGCAGCTCGAAGAAGCCGGCAGCGGCCTCGATCTCCTCCGGTGCGACCTCGATCCCGACGTGATGGAGCACGCCTAAAGATTTACAGAAACGTTTGAGATACGTATGCTTTTGTCTGTTAACGTCCTCTGCATGGAGGCAGCGGTCGCAGATAAGGAGGTAGGGATGGCGGAATGGAACGACGGACGCCTCGACGACCTGAGCAAACGGGTCGACCGCATCGAGACGAAGATGGACGCGGGCTTTGCCCAGATCAACGAGCGCCTTGACGGTCTGCAGCGGTCGCTGACCTATTTCGCCTGGACCTTCGGGATCGGGATGCTGGCTTTCGCGGGCACGCTGATCGCGACGTAGTTCTGATCAGAACGAAAATTTTCAAGACGGTGTAGCTAAAGGATCAAAAAGAAAGGGAAATGGCGGCGAACGAGGGGCGTTTCGAAGGTCTGAGCAAATGGATCTCTGATGTATCCCGGTGGGTGAGGAATGACTTTGTTCGCTTGGAAAAACGGATCAACTATGTAGATCAGAGACTTGAAGAAGGAATGGACAGGAAGTTCGCGTAAGAGAGGATCGATCGTCGCTAAAACAGCAGCGAGACGAGGGCGGCGAGCACGACGATGGTGGTCGACCAGGTGATCGTCTCGGCGACGATCCGGTTGTCGAGGCCGTAGGCGTGGGAGACGACGAGGGAGTTGATGCCGGTCGGCATCGCTGACATCAAGCGGTAGGCGGAGGGAAGCTCGATTAGGGGCGCGGCAAGGAGCATCAGCAGGGCCGGAGCGAGGACGATGCGGCCGGCGGTGGCGAGGGCCACGGGTTTGGTAATCGGCGGCGGCAGCGGGAGCTCCCCCTGTTCGGCGCCCTCGGCGAGGGTCGCGCCGACGGCGAAGAAGCCGAGCGGCAGGATCGCTACGGCGAGGATCTGCGAGGCGTCGACAAGAATGGCCGGCGCCAACGCCTTCGGCGCCAGCAGTCCCAGTATCGCCGCGTAGAGCGGCGGGTTGCGGGTGAAGAAGGCGCGGACCCGAGCCCGCATCCCTTCCCCGGCCCGGGTACCAAAGGCCGCCGCGACCCCGAAGGCCCCGAGCATCAAGGCCGGCCCGCCGACCAGCTCGTCGAAGAGGACCCCCGTCGAGAGGTGGTCGCGGCCGAGCAGGACGACGGTCAGCGGGTAGCCGAGGTAGGTGGTGTTGGCGACGATCGTGGCGCAGATGACGGCACCGGTCTGCGGCCGCCCGAGCCCCAGCAGCCGCGAGGCGACAAACCAGACCACGGTCCCGACCAGCGCCAGATTGACGATCCCGATCCCGACCCCCACCACCTTGTCGACGCTGATCGAGGCGGCCGCCAGGTTGAAGAAGATCACCAGCGGCACCAGCACGTACAGAAGCACCGTCAGCAGCCGCCGCGCCAGCGCAACCGCCTCCCGCGGCCGCCGCCGCTCCGACCAGACGCCGACTCCGGCACCGGCCACCATCAACGCCATCGTCAGTAGGACCCCCATCTGGTGACGGCAGTCTGACGGGGCGGATAGCGATTAGAAAAGTGAAGCGCCGGCGTGGCTGGCGAATTCCACCAGCGGCTGAGGGATGACACCGAAGAAAATCGTTGCGGCGGCAGCGAGGACCGCCGGGCCGACGAGATACCAGCGACGGCTCGCTTCCGGGTCCACCGGATCGGCCTCGGGTGAGGCGCCGGCGATAGCCGGGGTGGCACCGGGCGCCGCCTCGCGTTCCGGCCGCATCCACATCGCCGCCACCACCCGCAGGTAATAGGCGAGCGAGATCATCGTCCCGACCGCGATGAAAACGGCGAGCCAGGTGTAGTCGCCTTCGACCAGCGCCTCGATCAGGTAGAGCTTGCCGATGAAGCCCGTCGTCGCCGGCAGCCCCGCCAGCGCCAGCATCGAGATCGTCAGCGGCCAGGCCAGCAGCGGCCGCTCGGCGCCGAGGCCGCGGACGGCGCGGATGTCGTCGCCGAAGATCGTCTCGCGCTCGCGGGCGACGATCACCGCGAAGGCGGCGAGGTTCATGAAGGCGTAGGCGGCGAGGTAGAAGACCAGCGAGCTGATCCCCGCTTCGGAGGCGACGACGACCCCGCCCAGCATGTAGCCGGCCTGGGCGACGCCGGACCAGCCCATCAGCCGCTTCAGCGAGTCCTGGCCGAGGGCGCCGACGTTGCCGACGATGATCGAGATCGCCGCCAGCGCCGCCAGCGCCGGCTGCCAGTCGTCGACGCTGGGCCCGAGGGCGACGTCGAAGAAGCGGAGGAAGACGGCGAAGGCCGCGGCCTTGGTCGCCACCGCCATGAAGCTGGTGATCGGGGTGGGGGCGCCCTGGTAGACGTCGGGCGTCCACTGGTGGAAGGGCGCGATCGAGGTCTTGAAGGCGAGCCCGACCGCCGCCATCGCGATCCCGATCAGGATCAGGGGGTCGCTCGCGATTCCCTGGTGGGCGATGCCGGCGGCGATGCCGGCGAAGCCGGTCGAGCCGGTGCCGCCGTAGAGGAAGGCCATTCCGTAGAGCAGCGTCGCCGAGCCGATCGAGCCGACGATCAGGTACTTCAGCCCCGACTCGAGCGAGCCCTCGCGGCGCAGGTTGGTCGCGCAGAGGATGTAGAGAGGGATCGAGAGCGTCTCC
>JBQCCT010000245.1:0-3268 GCA_051961955.1 Solirubrobacterales bacterium | reverse complement strand
AGGCACTCCCGCCCGTCCGACCGGAGCGCCCGAATCCCGGTGCAGTGCTGAAAATGGCGGAACGGGTGATCCGGGAAGGGGCGGCGCGCGAAGGCAAGATCGCCGCCGACGTCGGACCGGAGGACGCTCGCAACCTGCTCGGGGCCTGGCTGGACGGGATCGGGCTGGAGCTGCGCGGACGCGACCTGATCGCCTACCTGCAGGCCGACGAGTTCTCCCACGCCGAGCTCTACCGGCGCGCCCGGCGCATCCACGACAAGCGCCTGCGCAAGGCGGTCCGCGCCGGCACCGCGGCCGTCGCCGGCGGCGACCCGGGCGCCGCCGTCGGCTCGCTGTTCGAGGCCCTGGTCCCGGCGATTCCCTACGCGCCGGCCACCGCCTTCCTCGGCGCCGAGAAGGCGAAGCTGCGCGACCGCAGCGGCGAGCGCCCCCGCGTCGCGATCCTCGCCGACGGGATCGGCTCGATGCACGGCGTCACCCACACGATCGAACAGATCCGCGAGCACGGCGTCCCCGGCTTCGAGGTCGAGGTGATCGGCACCGACCCCGGCGTCGACCGCCGTCTCCCGGCCGCAGCAGAGCTGGAGGTGCCTTTCTACGAGGGGATGCGACTCGGCGTCCCCGGCCTGCCGGACCTGGTCGAGACCCTCGCCGAGGGCCGCTACGACCTCGTCCACGTCACCGCGCCCGGCCCGGGCGGGATCGCCGGCAGCCTGCTCAGCCGCATCACCGGTGTGCCGCTGCTCGCCAGCTACCACACCGAGCTCGCCACCTACGTCGGTATGCGCAGCCGCAGCGAGAGCCTCGAGGCGCTGACCCGGGCCGGCCTCGGCGCCTTCTACTCGGCCCCGTCCATCGTCCTCTCGCCGAGTCCCTCGGCCGACGCCTCGGTGATCGCCCTCGGCGCCGATCCCGACCGCGTCGGCCGCTGGGAGCGCGGAGTGGACATCGACCGCTTCGACCCCGCGAAGGGCGACCGCGACGCCTTCCCCGGCGAGATCAAGGTCATCTACGTGGGTCGCCTCACCCGCGAGAAGGGGGCCCACCTCCTGGCCGAGAGCTTCCTTCGCGCCCACGCCGCCGACCCGCGCCTGCACCTGCTCGTCGCCGGCGGCGGGCCGGAGGAACACGAGCTCCGCGCCCGCCTCGGCGATCGCGCCACCTTCCTCGGCTGGCTCGAGGACGAGGAGCTGCCGCGCGCCTACGCCAGCGCCGACGCCTTCCTCTTCGCCAGCAGCACCGACACCTACGGCCAGGTGATCCTCGAGGCGCAGGCCAGCGGCCTGTCGATCGTCGCCGTCGCCGAGGGCGGCCCGGCGGCGCTGATCGAGAACCGCCACACCGGCCTCCTCTGCCAGCCCGACGCCGACCACCTTGCCGGCACCCTGCTCCAGCTCGCCGCCTCGCCGCAACTGCGCCGCCAGCTGGGCGCGGCCGCCACCCGTGCCGCTCGCGCGCGCTCCTGGGGGCGGTCGATGGGGCAACTCGCTACCGGCTACCGGCGGGCGCTCGACGCAGCCGCAGCGGCCCGCCCGCAGAGCGCCGCCCGTGCCGCTTGACCCCGCCGGGGCGGCCACGGCCCCTCAGTACGATGGGTCGATCGACGATCCCGCCCTCTATTTCAACCGCGAGCTCTCCTGGCTCGACTTCAACCAGCGGGTTCTCGAACTGGCCGAGGACCCGGGGGTGCCGCTGCTGGAGCGGCTCCGCTTCTGCGGGATCTACGCCTCCAACCTCGACGAGTTCTTCATGGTCAGGGTCGCCGGCCTCTTCGACCAGCTTGATGCCGGGATCGATGCCCGCGGCCCCGACGGCCTCGCCCCGAGCGAGCAGATCGACTTGATCCAGCAGCGCGTGCTCGGGCTCGACAGCCGTCTCTGCCACGTCTTCGGCGGCGAGCTGCGTCCTGCCCTGGAGGAACACGGGATCAGGATCGTCTCGCTCGACAACGCCAGCGAGGAGGAGCGTCGCGACATCGACGCCCACTTCGAGCAGCAGGTCTTCCCGACGCTGACGCCGCTGGTGATCGGGCTCGGCCGGCCCTTCCCCTACATCTCCAATCTCTCGCTCAGCCTCGGCGTGCTCCTGCGCGACCCCGAGAGCGGCAGCGAGATCATCGCCCGGGTCAAGGTCCCGAAGGAGCTGCTCGGCCGCTTCCTCCCGGTTGGCGAGGGCGGCGCCTCCTTCGTCCCCCTGGAGGAGGTGATCGCCGCCAACCTCGACGCGCTCTTCCCCGGCACCGAGGTGATCGACCATGGTTACTTCCGCGTCACCCGCGACGCCGACTTCACGATCTCCGACGAGGCCGACGACCTCCTGCAGGCGGTCCAGGACGAGCTCCGCCGCCGCCGCTTCGGCGAGGTGGTGCGGCTGGAGATCGCCTCCGGCATGAACCCGAAACTGCGCGAGCAGCTGGTCGGGGCGCTGCGGCTGGAAGACCGCGAGGTCTACGACATCGACGGCCTTCTCGACCTCGCCGACCTGGAGGCGATCGCCGACCTGCCCGGTCACGCCCAGCTGCGCTTCGCGCCCTGGACGCCGGTCACCCAGCCCCGCCTGCAGGGCGAGGACGACGAGCCGGTCGACATGTTCGCCGAGATGCGCCAGCGCGACCTCCTCGTCCACCATCCCTACGACTCCTTCAACACTTCGGTCGAGCGCTTCGTCGCCCAGGCGGTCGCCGACCCCGACGTGCTGGCGATCAAGCAGACGGTGTACCGGACCAGCGACGACTCACCGCTGGTGCCGGCGCTGATCCGCGCCTCCGAACGCGGCAAGCAGGCGGTCTGCATGGTCGAGCTGAAAGCGCGCTTCGACGAGGAGGCCAACATCCACTGGGCGAAGTCGCTGGAGGAGGCCGGCGTCCACGTCGTCTACGGCATCCCCGGGCTGAAGACGCACGTGAAGGCGATCCTCGTCGCCCGCCGCGAGGGAGAGCAGGTGCGCGAGTACGTCCACATCGGTACCGGCAACTACAACCCGAAGACCGCCCGCCTCTACACCGACTTCGGCCTCTTCACCGCCGACCCCGACGCCGGCGCCGACGTCGCCGAGATGTTCAACTTCCTCACCGGCTACGGGCGGCCGGCTGAGTACCGCAAGGTGCTGGTCTCGCCGACGACGATGCGGGACCAGATCATCGACGAGATCGAGCGCACCGCCGCCGCCCACCAGGCCGGGGAAGAGGCGCGGATCGCGCTGAAGATGAACGCGCTGGTCGACGCCCGCTGCATCAAGGCGCTGTACGAGGCCTCGCAGGCGGGGGTGC
>JBQCCT010000244.1:0-6340 GCA_051961955.1 Solirubrobacterales bacterium | reverse complement strand
TCGTGTCCGGGACGGAGGCGGCCGAGTACCTGCAGGGGCAGCTGACCAACGACACCGAGGCGATCGAGCCGGGCGAGGGCCTCTACGCAGCGCTGCTCGATCGCAAGGGGCACATGCAGGCGGACATGCGGGTGCTGCGGCCGGGCGCGGGGCCGGACCTCTGGCTCGACCTCGAGCCCGAGGGGTTGGAGGCGGCGCGGCGACACCTGGGGATGTACAAGATCGGCCGCGACGTGGACGTGGTCGATGCGACCGGGGAGCGGGCGATCCTCTCGCTGATCGGGCCGCGGGCGGTGGAGATCGCCGGCTCGGCGCCGCTGCCGGAGAACGCCTGCGAAGTGGTGACGATCGGCGGCGTCGAGTGCCTTGCGGTGGGCACCGCTGCTGGTATCGACGTCTTCGCCCCCACCATTGAGCGCGACCGCATCCAGACTGCGCTGCTCGCCGCCGGCGCGGTCGAGGTCTCCCCCGAGGCCGCCGAGATTCTCCGCATCGAGTCCGGCCGGCCCCGCTTCGGCGCCGAGATGGGGACCGAGACGATGCCCGCCGAGGCCGGGATCGTCGAACAGGCGGTCAGCTTCACCAAGGGCTGCTACATCGGCCAGGAGACGGTCGCCCGCCTCCACTACAAGGGCAAGCCGAACCGCCACCTGCGCGGGCTGAAGGTGAGTGGTCCGGCCGAGCCCGGCGCCCCCTTGCGGCTCGGCGAGAAAGAGGTCGGCAGGCTCGGCAGCGCCGCCGTCTCCCCCGCCCTCGGCCCGATCGGGCTGGCGATCCTGCGCCGTGAGGCGGAGCCCGGCGCCACGTTGGCCGTAGGTGAAGACGGTGTTACGGCTGAGGTAGTCGCCCTCCCCTTCGGTTAGATTCAGCCTCGATGGGCTTACGGAGGGGTCGGCCATACAAAGCCGCAAGAGCGACGGCGGTCGCCGGACTGGTCGCGACGGCGTTGCTGGTCGCCGGCTGCGGCGAATCGCGCCACGCCAACGAACAGCGGCCCTCGCCCTCGACGCGGATCAGCGTCACCGTCCACCCGAAGGAAGTGGTCGTTCAGCCGCTGGCGGTGGCCCAGGGGGCGGAACGCAACAAGCAGATCCCGCAGAACCAGAACCACCCACAGCCCCCGATTAAGCGGAGCAAAGAGCCGCTCAACGTCGTCTTCGTCACCGCCAACCAAACGCAGAAGAACCTCCACCTGCGGGTCCGCGGTGCCAAGGAAGCCGAATCGGGCGTGATCTACGCCAACAGCCCCGGGACCTTCTCGACCGGCCTCCCCACCGGCTCCTACACGATCTCCGTCATCGGCATGCCGGGAGCGCGGCCCGCCCACCTGACCGTGGGCAGCTTCCGCGCCTCCTCGCAGAACGACGTCCTGCTGCCGTAGAGCCGTAGGCTCGCTTTTGCCGCTGCAAGCGGCATTTCATCCGAGGGTTTCCGTCTGACCCAAGCGTCAGCCTGGCTGCGATGACTGTCGCACTCGCAATCGCCGTCCTCCTCCTCGCGGGCGGGCTGATCTACCTCTTGGTCTCGCGCCAGGAGCAGCCGGCCGAACAGCCAGACCTCACCCCCACGATCCAGGAAGCCGCCCAGGAAGCGACCTCCCAGGCGATGGACAGCCTGCTGAAGATGAACGAGCAGCTGCGCAAGCGGGAGAACGAGGTGGCGACCGAAACGCTCGACAAACGGCAGGCGGAGATCAAGAGCCTCGCCGACCGGATCGCCGAAGGGCAGAAGCGGATCGAAGAGCAGGTCCGCAGCCGTGGCGAAGCCGACCTGCAGACCAAAACCCTGCTCGAGCAGATGGGGCAGACGATCGGCAACCTCAACAACGAGACCGCCGGGCTGAAGAAGGCGCTGCGCCAGCCGCAGACGCGCGGCCAGTGGGGCGAGCTGCAGCTACGCCGCTGCGTCGAGATCGCCGGCATGACCGAGCACGTCGATTTCGAGATGCAGGAGACGCTGCGGACCGAAGAGGGGCGGCTGCGGCCGGACGCCCGCTTCCTGCTGCCGGAAGGGCGCAGCTTCGTCGCCGACTCGAAGGTGCCGCTCGACGCCTTCCTCGACGCCCAGGAGTGCGAGGTCGAATCGGAACGGCGGGTCCACTTGGAGCGCCACGCGCGGCAGGCGCGCGAGCACGTGCGCAGCCTCAGCTCCAAGGACTACCAGGGGCAGTTCGCCACCGGCTCGATGCCGGACCTGGTGATCTGCTTCATCCCCAACGAGCCGGCCCTGCACGCCGCCTTCGCCGCCGACCCCGAACTATTCGACTACGCGCTGGAGCGCAACGTCCTCCTCGTCAGCCCGACCTCGCTGATCGGGTTGCTGCGGACGATGGAGCTGGGCTGGCGGCAGGAGCGGATGGTCGAGCAGGCGGCTGAGATCGCCGAGGCGGCCGGGACGCTGCACTCGCGCTTCTCCAAGTTCCTCGGCGACTTCGACAAGGTCGGCCGCGGCCTGAAGACGGCGGCCGGTGCCTACGACGCCGCCGTCGGTTCGATGGAGCGGCGGCTGCTGCCGCAGCTGCGCAAGGTCGAGGGTCTGGGGATCGCCCCCGGCAAGGAGATCGAGCCGCCGGAACCGGTCGAGCTGACCGTGCGGGAGATAACTGCACCCGAGCTGACTGACGTGAAAAGCCCCAAGGCCGCCTGACCAAGCAGACCAAGGACGCACCGAGCGCAGCGTGCTCTGCACGTAAGCGAGGGAGGACGCCGGTATGCGCCGCGTCAGGTGGCCTTGGCCCGCGGGTCTCATCTAGGATTCGCAGCCCCGTTACTTGCGACCCTGAGGAGCCCGGTTTTGGCCGTTGACACCAGTGAAGTTGCGAAGTTGGACGTAGAGCCCGGCACGCTGCCGGAGACGATGGCGGCGTGGGTGATCCGTCAGGAGCGCGAGGGCGAACCGAAAGACGCCTTCCAGCTCGAGCAGATCGAGGTGCCCGAGCCCGGCGCCTTCGAGGTGATCGTGCGGGTGATGGCCGCCGGCGTCAACTTCAACAACGTCTGGGCCTCGCTCGGCGAGCCGGTCTCGGTCTTCGGCTACGGCGACCATCCCGAGTACGGCCACCACATCGGCGGCTCCGACGCCTCCGGCGTCGTCTGGAAAGTCGGCGAGGGCGTCACCCGCTGGAAAGTCGGCGACGAGGTCGTGATCCACTGCAACCAGGCCTCCTACGAGGACGTCGAGGTGCACGGGCTCGACCCGATGGCCGCCCCGAGCCAGCGGATCTGGGGCTACGAGACGACCTGGGGCTCCTTCGCCCAGTTCACCAAGGTGCAGGCGCAACAGCTGCTGCCGAAGCCGCGCAACCTCTCCTGGGTCGACTCCTCCTCCTACGGGCTGACCTACTTCACCGCCTACCGGATGCTGATGGACCAGTGCAAGCTGCAGGCCGGCCACAACGTCCTCATCTGGGGTGCGGCCGGCGGCCTCGGCGTCTTCGCCGTGCAGCTCTGCAAAGCGGCCGGGGCGAACGCGGTCGGCGTCGTCTCCTCCGACGAGAAGGGCGAGCTGGTCAAGCAGCTCGGGGCGGTCGGCTACGTCAACCGCAACGAGTTCGGCGAGATGATGCGGACCGACGCCAACCTCACCGACCCCGCCGCTGACAAGGAGCGCTTCAAGGCCTCGCGCGCCTTCGCCAAGCGGGTCAAAGAGATCCTCGGCGACGCCCCCGACATCGTCTTCGAGCACGTCGGGCGGGCGACCTTCCCGACCTCGGTCTTCACCGTCAAGCCGTTCGGCAAGGTCGTAATCTGCGGCGCCACCTCGGGCTACCAGCTCGACTTCGACGTCCGCTACCTGTGGATGAAGCAGAAGCAGATCATCGGCTCCCACTTCGCCAACGCCTATGAGTGCATGCGGGCGAACCAGCTGATGGCCGAAGGCAGGGTGCGGCCGGTGCTCTCGGAGACGATGGGCTTCGACGGCGTCCCCACCGCCCACCAGCTGATGCACGAAAACAAGCACCTCGGCAAGATCTCGATCCTCGTCGGCGCCGAGTCCGAGGAGGAAGGCAAGCACGAGGACGGCCCCGGCGCGATCCGCGCGGAGGTCGGCGCGTGAGCGCCCAAGGCAAGCGACCCGAAGGGGGAATCTGATGGAGGTCTGCACGCTCGACTGGCACGTCACCCCGATGCGGGCCGACCGCTTCCTCGACCTCTGGGAACCGGCGGCGGCGAAGATGCCCGCCTACGGCGCCAAGAGCTGGTCGCTGATCCGCTCGACCGACGACCCCCTCCACATCCGCCAGACCTCGATCTGGGAGAGCCGCGCCGACTTCGAACGCTATTGGTTCTCGGAGGAGATCGAGCACGCCCGGGCGGCGATCATCGATCTCTACAACATCCCGATCCTGCCGGCCTGGCATATCCTCGTCGCGGCTGAGTAGGGCGGGGTTGGGGAGGTCCCGTCGTCGCAGGATGGGGAGGCTCCTCAGGGACCTCCCCCACCCCCCCTCACCGGCGCGGGAGGATCTTCCAGCTGAGCTTGGCGGGCGTTGGATCGGTGAGCCCACTCGCAATTGCCCAGACTTTGAAAGTGTGTTTGCCGGGCCTCAGGCTTTTGTAGGTCTTTGGTGAGTGGCAGGCCTTTTTCGGCTTGCCGTCGAGCTTGCAGCTGAAGGTTGCGCCGGCGAGGTTGGCGGAGAAGGCGAAGGTCGCCTTCGTCTTCGTGGTGCGGGCGGGGGGATGGCGCCCGAGCTTGGTCTGCGGCACCGGCTTCTTTTCTTCGCCCGGAGGAGGCGGCGGCCCCGGCGGGCCCGCGTAGATCGCGCGGTATTCGCCGGAGGAGCTGGCGAGGATCGTATGGATGCGGGCGCCGCCATCCGACCATTCCTTGAAGCTGTAAATCTGGCCCCCAAGCACCGCCGTTTCGGGGGCGCTGAGCAGCACGTGCGCCTTTTCGATCGCGGTCAGCGCAAGGGGCGAGAGCCCTTGCAGCAGGCCGGCGGTGAGTTCGATCCCTGGAGGCGAGGAAGTGATCGAGAGATTGACGGTGCGCGGATAGATGCTCACCGTTTTCGTCGCCGTAAGTCCCCGTTCGTCGGCATAGGTAACGGTGACGTCGATGTGGGAGGGGTAGTCGTGTTCGGGTGCGATGAACGATTCGTGTCGCACGCCGTTGAACGTGCCCAGGGGATGCGTGTGGCATTTGGTCGGTTCCGCCGGGTTCGGGCAGTGGAAGAGCCGAGTCGACCAGTTGTAGCCGAGCGGGGCAAAGTCTTTTTCCCCTTTCCAGTTTTTCCCCAACGCTTCCATCTCAATCACGTCCCCCACCGCCCATTGGGTGGCCGAGGTCGGTTTCTGAATTTCCACCGTCGGCGGCGCGTCGCCGGGGTAGACGGTCACCCGAGCGACGCTGGTCAGCCCTTCCGGATCTTTGACGCGAACGGCAACAAGGCGGTTGAGGGATTCGTGGTTTTTTTCGCGTTCTTCGAGTTCGGCTTTCGTGTATTCGACCGTCTCAGTGCTGCCCGCTTTGGTCTCGAAGACGCCATCGCCGTTGAGGTCCCATTCGAAGGTCAGCGGTTCGTTGGTGGGGTCGCTCGATTCGCTCGCATCGAAGCTCACTTCAAGCGGGAACGAGGTCCCGTAGGGCTGGTCGGCGGTGAGCCTCGCCGTCGGCGCCCCCGGCGCGTAGCTGATTTTGTGAATCGAGCCGTTGCCGCCTTCTTCGTTGCCGAAGAGATCGGCGTAGTAGAGGTAGCCGCCGGGGCCTTCCTCGATGTCGACCGCGGGATAGATCTGGTTCTCGCGCATGAACCGGATCGTGGTTTCCGGGTCGGGACGCCCGTCTTCGCCAGGGAACATCACGTAGACGCAGCCGCGCACCGTGTCGGTGAAGAAGAGGGCGCCTTTGTAGGCGGCGGGGAACTGTTCGCCCTCGTAGAAGGAGATGCCGCCGAGGGCGGAGCCGTTTTCGACCGGGCATTCGTCGCCTTCGACGACCGACGACCCGTGGCTGTAATAGAAGAACGGTTCAGCGGTTTTCGGGTTCCCCGCCGCCTCCGCTTTGTAGAGGTTTTCGCAGACGGTGAGGCCGAGGACCTTGAATTGGAACTGGTGGGCGGGTCCCTCGTAGCAAGGCCAGCCCGAGTTGAAGAGCGTCAGCGGCGGCGCCTGGAAGCGGTCGATCTCCTCGATCTCGGAGGAGCCGACGTTGTCCGTATACAGTTCGCCGCTGGTCGGGTCGAGGGTGAAGCGGAACGGGTTGCGGAACCCTCGGCGACGATCCGGCGCGTGTTTTCGTTTGCGCTGCCCCCCAGCGGGTTGCCCGGCAGCCCTGCGCCGGTGTCGGGGTCGACGCGGAGGATCTTGCCGCTCAGGTTGCCCAGGTTCTGCGCCCGCAG
>JBQCCT010000243.1:0-4531 GCA_051961955.1 Solirubrobacterales bacterium | reverse complement strand
GATAGTAGTTCGAGGCCAGGTTGTGGGCGATGCGGATCACCCACGGCCGTAGCGGGCGCCCGTCGGACTCGCGCCGCGCCCGGTCGAAGTGTCGGTAGGCCTGAAGGAACGCCTGCTCGGTGAGGTCCTCCGCGTCGTGGTGGTCGCGGACCCGGTAGTAGGCGTAGGAATAGACGTCTCTCAGGTGCGCCCGGTAGAACTCCTCGAAGGCGCGGTCGAGCTCCGCCTTCGCCGCCGGAGCCAGCTCCGCTGGCTCGACGTTCTGCTCGGGACCGCTCACCGACCAAGCCTACCTTCGCGCCCATCAGGCGGCCCGCCTTTCGTGCTCGGCCCGGCGCAGGTTGGCGACCCATTCCTCGGCGTCGACCTCGCCGCGGATCAGCGCCGCCAGGCCGGCCAGCGCCTCGGCCCCGACCCCCGAGGCGGCGACGGCCTCGGCCAGCAACGGCACCGTGTCGAGCCCCTCGGAGGCCTGGCCGATCTTGCCGGGGATCTCCTCGGCCGGGGTGCCGGTGCCGAGCAGCTCGCCGGCGCGGCGGTTGCGCCCGGCCGGCGCCATCATCGTCGCGGTCAGGTCCCCCACCCCCGCGAGGCCGGCGAAGGTCTCGATGTCGGCGCCGCGGGCGACGGCGTGGGCGATGCACTCGCGCCAGATCGCCGCCACCGCGATCCCGGCGGCGTTCAGCCCGTGCGGCTCGGCGGCCGCGGCGGCGAGGGCGGCAGCGTTCTTGGCCGCGCCCGCCATCTCCACCCCGGTGACGTCGCGGGAGCGCTCGCAGACGAGGCCGGCGCGGTCGAAGACCTCGCCGATCTGCACCCGCAGCTCCTCGTCGGCAGAGCCGAGGACAAGGGCGGCAGAGCCGGAGACGGCCTCGCGCGCGTGCGCCGGGCCGCCGAGGCAGGCGATCGCCCGTGCCCGCACCCGCTCGCCGACGTATTCGGAGGGGAGCTGGCCGGCGGGGGAGATCAGCCCCTTGGTCAGCATCAGCACCGCGCTGCGCGAGCTGACCCGGTCGGCGATCGCCCCCACCGCCTGCGGCAGCTGCTTGGAGGGGATCGCGAGGCAGATCAGGTCGAGGCCGGCGAGCTCGATCGAGGAGGCTGGGCGGACGTCGATCGACTCCGGCAGCGGCACGCCCGGCAGGTAGCGGCGGTTCTCGCCGTCCTCGATCATCTCCTCGACCCGCTCCGGCGTGCGCGCGCCGAGCTGGACGTCGAGGCCGCCGCGGGCGAGCAGCACAGCCACCGCGGTGCCCCAGCTGCCGGCGCCGATCACCGCGACGCGGCGCATCGGCGGCAGGCCGCCGAGGTCTTCCCACTGCAGGAGGACGTTGGGCCAGATCCGCCCCGTCACCGTTTCCGCCAGGGCCGGCGAGGGCTCCTCGGCGCGGGGGAAGGTCATCGCCGGGCCGAGCCGGACCTTGACCTTTTTCGGACGGATGCGCCAGCCTCGGCGGACGTGTTCGGTGCCGAGCACGGCGGTCGGAATCACCACCGCGCCGGTCTGCAGGGCGAGCCGACCGACCCCGCGCTTGGGGTTGGCGAGGGTGCCGCGGCGGATGCGCGTGCCCTCGGGAAAGATGCAGACGGCGCCGCCGCGTTCGGCGATCATCCGCGCGGTCAGCATCGCGTCCTCGTCGGACTCACCTCGGCGAACCGGGAAAGCGCCAAGGCGGGAAAGCGCCCATCCCTGCCAGCGCCGCTCGAATAGCTCGACCTTGGCCATGTAATTCATCGGCCGGCGCCAGGGCAGACAAGCCCCGACGACGAAGGGGTCGAGGAAGCTGCGATGGTTGGCGGCGACGATCACACCGCCCTTCGCCTTCCCATACTCCCTCCCAAGCCGCGCGAGCCGGAAGTAGACCAGGAAGAACGGCAACAGAAGCGCCCTGGCGACGCAATACATCGGCCAGTTGACGCTGTGCTTACGGGTGTACGCGTGGTAGGAGGCGAGCCGCTCCGAGGTCACGCGTAGCGCTACACGCCAGCACCCCTCGAGTTACTCGCGACCCTTCCGACACCCTTCCGCGCGAGAGCCGGCGCGTTATACGCACCACACGTGCGCCCAGACCCGCCACGCTCGGCCCCATGCCCGCCGAGTCCGCGTCGATCCTTGCCCTACAAGGACTCACGCGGACTCGCGGAGACGACCGCTCGATCGCGGAGTTGGCGCGGCGGCAGCATGGAGTGGTGGCGCGGCGGCAGCTGCTCGCGATCGGCTTGAGCAAGGAAGAGGTCGACTGGCGGATTCGCAGCGGACGGCTGCATCAACTGCATCCGCTGTGCCCCGGCGTCTATGCGGTCGGACATCGAGTCATTCCGCGAGAGGGGAGGTGGATGGCAGCCGTACTTGCCTCAGGGTCGGAGGCCGTCTTGAGCCATTGGTCCGCCGCCGCTCTCTGGATGATCAGGCCGAACTCGCGGACGCGGATTGATGTGAGCGTGCCGCATCGCAGCCGCTCCTCTGACCTGATTCGCCGCCATGTCTCAGAGGTACCCGCTGACGAGCGGAAGGTGGAGAAGGGGATTCCGGTCACCTCTGTCCCTCGTACGATCTTCGATCTCGCTGCCACCGAGTCCCAGGATGTGGTCGAGAGCCTCCTGCGCGAGATGGAATACCTGGAGCTGCGGGACCGGCTTTCGCTGTGGGACCTTGTCGAGCGCTATCCGCGCAGACGCGGGGTGGGAAAGATGCGAGCAGCTCTCCAGCGCTTGGAGGAAGAGCCCTCCGGGCGCAAGCACAGCCCGCTGGAGGAGCGCTTCGCATCCTTCCTGCGCCGCCACCGCCTACCCCTACCCCGCTTTAACGATTGGATCGTTCTCAACGGCAAGCGCTACCAGGTCGATTGCCACTGGCCCAGCACCGGGCAGATCGTCGAGCTCGACGGCTGGCAGGGCCACCGCACCCGGAGCGCCTTCCGCGAGGACCGCGCGAGAGACAGAGCCTTGAGGGTCGCCGGCTACTCGGTCACCCGGCTCACGTGGAGTCAGCTCGATGACGAACCCGAGGCGGTCTCCGCGGATCTGCGGGTGCTGCTCGGGATGGGGAGATAGGGCGAAGAAGAAAGAACCGCTCCGGGCCGAGCCGAAGAAAGGAACGGGCTACCAGGCGCTCCGAACCAACGCGACCAACTCGTCCCGAGAGACCACCACACCGGGAACCCGCGAGAGCTCAGGCCGCTGGAGCATCGCCTCGATCGCCTCGTCCAGCTTCGACGCATCCCCACCCAGCTCTTCCAGCGGCTGCGGGCGTCCCAGGTCTTCGACGCGGCTCGGCAGGCCAGCGAGGTCGGTGCCGAGGGCAGCGGCCAATCGCCTATACGGCTCCGGCGCCCGCTCCGTCAGGAACCCCAGCGCTTTCGGCAGGATCGCCGCGTTGGTCTCCGCGTGCGGCGTGCCGCAGCTCCGCACCAGGGTCTGGCAGATGACGTGGTGCAGCCCGAACCCCGCGGAGTCGATCGCGTAGCCGCAGAGGATCGAGCCGAGGGCCAGCTCTGCGGTGTCGCGGGCCCCCCGCTCCTGGTCGAGTGCACGACCGATCAGCTCGGCGCCGCGGAGCGCGGTCATCTCCGACACCGGGTTCGACATCGGCTGGTAGAGCGTGTCCGCCCCGTGCGCCAGGGCGTTCATCGAGCTCGCCCGCAGGTCGACCTCCGGCTGACTCGTCATCGCCTCCGGGTCGGCGATCACCAGTCGCGGCCGCACCATTCCTTTGGCACGTTCCTCTGCTCCTTCCGGCAAACGATGAATCGCAGTCATCGGGGCGCCCGACATCGTCGTCGGGATCGCCACCACCTCGGCACCCGACACTGCAGCCAGCGCCTTGGCCACGTCGATCACCCGGCCGCCACCAAACGCCACGAGTGGGCGCACTCGCACCCCCTCCTCTGCCTGTGGTGGGGGTGCGAGTGCGCCCGTCAACGCGGCTGCGGCGGCCGGGACCTGCCCCGATCTCACCTCATGGACCCGGCTCGCTGCAACGGCCAGCGCCTGTCCACCGGCCAAAGCGCGCTGCGTGCTCAGCAGCTCGAACTCAGCGATGCCCTGCTCGCGCAGTACCTCGACCGCCGTCCCGACGCCCCCGCGCCGGAGGACGACCGTGCGGCCGGCGTCGCGCCAGGTGAAGTCGGTCGTCAACCCTTGGCTTGGACGCGCGGGTTGACCACCGGGCGCAGGTTCGGCTCGACCTCGTCGCGCAGGTGCTCGAAGGCGGGCGGAAGCGAGAGCTTCTCGCCCAGATGCTCGAGCGGCTCGTCAACGGTGAAGCCGGGGCCCAGCGTCGCGATCTCGAACAGCACCCCGCTCGGCTCGCGGAAGTAGACCGAGCGAAAGTAGAAGCGGTCGATTTCCGGCGTCGGCTGCGCCCCGCCGCCGACGGCCTTCTCGCGCCAGTCCAGCAGCTCCTCCGGAGTCGAAGCCCAAGCGACGTGATGAACGCTGCCCGCTCCCTGCAGCCCACGCTCCGCCGGTGGCTCGTCATAGAGATAGAGGCCGCCGCGTTGCTCGCCGCGCGCTTCCCAGCCGCCGTCCA
>JBQCCT010000242.1:0-11249 GCA_051961955.1 Solirubrobacterales bacterium | reverse complement strand
CGGACGAGTTCACCAGCAGGCCGAGCAGGCGCTTGGTCTCCGGCCAGCGCTGCACCGCATACTCTTCGTGGAGCTCGCGCGTGTAGGAGGCGAGGCGCCAGACCCAGGCCTGCGCCTGGTCGCGGCGGCCGATCCGCTTGTCGACCAGCGCCTGCAGCAGCGTCTTCGTCCCCGCCCGCTTGTCCTCGCGGCTCCAGGTGCCGACGATGTCGATCGCGTCGTCGAAGGCGTCGGCGTCGCGCAGGTCGGCGATCTCGGCAAGTGCCTTGAGGCGCAGCTGCGAGTTGCGGTTGCGCTGGACGCAGGTCAGCAGGAAGCGGCGGCGCAGCTCCTTGGTGCGGTCGTTCTGCAGCATCGCCCGCGCCCGGCGCCAACCCTGGGTGTTGACCCGCGCCCCGGCCAGCGCCGCCCAAGCGTGCTGCTCGGGGTAGTCGAGGTTCTCGACCGCGATCCGCCAGATCTCCCGTTCCAGCACCTCCATCCGCCGCTCCTCCTGGTCGGAGACCGGCACGATCCGCCGCTCGACCCGAACCTTGCGCCCACGACCACGCCGCACCGGGCCGACCACGATCGCGCCGCCGCGGTAGACGTCGCGGTCGAGCAGGCTGTGCAGGGTGACGATCGTCTCATCGTGGGTCGTCGCCGGGTGGACGAAGTCGAGGACGAGGCCCGCCTCCTTGCCCGGCGCCCGCCGAGTGACGCGGCCGACGCGCTGCTGGTAGATCCGCCGCGAGGCGGTCGGCGCCAGATGCATGCAGATCGTCGCCCGCGGCGAGTTCCAGCCCTCGGCCAGGAGCATCGCGTTGCAGAGCACGTCGACGGTGCCGCGTTCGAAGCCGGCGAGGATCTCGGCCAGCTCGCGCTTCGGCGTCTCCCCCGAGACCGCCTGCGCGTTGATACCGGCGTCGCGGAAGGCTTTGGCGACGTTCTTCGCGTGCTGTACCCCGGCCGTGTAGACGACGCCCGGCACCTTGCGGAAGCGCGAACGGTAGAGGTCGGCGATCGCGACGTTGAAGGGCTCCTGGTCGAGCAGCGCAGCCAGCTCCTCCTGGTCGAAGTCCTGGTCGACCTCGCCTTTGCGCAGCGGCACCTTGGCGATCGTCCGCACCCCCGGGCCGGGCGGGATGCGCAGGCAGCGCAGCGGCGCGATCACCCCGCGCCGCGCCGCCTGGGCGAGGTCGAAGCGCGAGGTCTGGGTCGGGAAGAGGTCGGCGACGTGGCGGGCAATCAGCGCCCCGGTCGCAGTCATGCCGATGTAAACGGGGCCGGTCCAGTCGCGGATACAAGCGCTGGTTTTCTCGCCCAGCGCGGTGTGGGCCTCGTCGCAGATGACAATCGAGTAGGCATCGGAGATCTTCTTGTGGTTACGGACGAACCACTGGTAGGTCTCGACCGTGACCGGGCCGTCGGGATCGTCGCGGCCATCCATCAACGGCGGTCGCAGCCGCTCCTTGTAGCCGCGGTCGGATATCTCGCCGATGAACTGGTCGACGAGGTTGCGGCGGTGGGTGAGAATCAGGACCCCACCGGTCCGGGTCGCCTCGACGAAACCAACGGCGGCGACGGTCTTGCCGGCGCCCGTCGCGTGCTCAAACCAGAAACGTCGCTCGGCGCCGGGGTCCTCGGGCGCCTCCTCGACGACCTCCTCATCGTCCTCGGGCAGCGCGTCGGTCCAGTCCTGGGGCTCCTCGTCGGGCGCCATCTCATCGTCCTCGTCGAGCTCGCGAGCGCCATCGGTCTCGGCACCCGAGGCTTCCGCCATCTCTGCCCCGTTGGTCGCCGGCGCCTCCCCCCCACCATTCCCGTTGACCGGCTCGCTACCGACCTGCTGCTGGGTCATCAACTCGGCCAAGGTGCCGGATAGCGCGTCGACCTGGTGTGGGTTGAGTTCCGCTCCGTCGCGCAGCTTCGGCGGTTCCTCGGCCAGGAAACGCTCGAGCCCGAGTAACAGGGAGAAGTCGCGCCGCCATTGGATCGACGGGTACTCGGCGCCAGCATCGAGCTCGGCCAGGGCCGCATCCAGCGCTCGCCGCCGGGCCGTGCCTGGTGCCAGCGCCTCCGGTCCCTCGCCGTCGAGCAGGAAGGGCTCGCGCGCGAACGCCCCCGCCCGCTCTATGTCGGCGCTTGAAGGAACTGCCGCGTCAACGGCAACGTCGCTGGTGTTGGCCATAGAAGGCTTCCGGAGCTTCGGTCCCTACCGAAACAGGCATAACGGCTAGGACAGTGAACGAGGCGGGGATGGACTGAGCGTCTCCCCGAGAACAGTGGCCCGCTAACCGCGAACCGAACGTACGTATTGTACCCAGGCAGCGGATGCGTGCGCGATTCAGACCCCTTTTGACGCTGGTGGGCCCGCTCTTGGCGGTTGCCATGGCCAGCGGCTGTGGAAGCAGTGTAGGCGGCGACTACGGTGGCTCCCACCCGAACTACGCGAAGGCGCTCGCCGGCTCGCCGGCGCCCCTCGCTGCTCTCCATAAGCAGGCGAATGACCTGATCCCCGGCGGCACCGACGCTTACGAAAAGCGCCTCACGGAACTGCGCGGCTACCCGATCGTCGTCAACGCCTGGGCTTCCTGGTGCGGGCCTTGCCGAGAGGAGTTCCCGACCCTGCAGAAGCTCTCCGCCCGCTACGGCAAGAAGGTCGCCTTCCTCGGCGTCAACTCGGAGGACTCGAACGATGCCGCCACCACCTTCCTTCGGAAGGCGCCGCTCTCCTACCCCAGCTACACCGACCCAGACAAAGAGATCGTTGACGCGCTCGGTCCCTTCCTCGGTTTCCCGGAGACCGCCTTCTACGACAAGTCAGGGCAGCTCGTCTACCTCAAGCACGGTCCCTACCCGCATGCCTCCGAACTGGAAGAAGACGTGCGCCACTACGCGCTGAGCGGATAATCGGGGCATGGAAGCCTTCGTCGTCATCGCACTGATCGGGCTAGGGCTGCTGCTCGCCGAGTTGCTGCTACCGACGGGTGGTGTCCTCGCGGCGATCGGGGTGCTCGGCCTGACGGCGGCCGGAATCATCGCCTTGAACTCCGACAGCATCACCGCCGAGTACATCGGCGGCGCGCTTATCGCCCTCGGCATCGCCTCTGCGATCAGCTTCTACTTCGTCACCCGCAAAGTGATCGCCGCCCATCGTGACTCTCCCGTTCGCACCGGGACCGAGGAGATGGTTGGCGCAACTGCCGAGGCCCGCAGCTCGATCGACCCGGACGGACAGGCCTGGTACGGCGGCACGATCTGGAGCGCGCGCCTGGCCAAGGGGGCAGATCCGATCCGGCTTGGGGATAAAGTCCGGGTCGAGGCGGTCGAGGGGCTGACTTTGGTTGTGCGCCCGGAGCCGCAAACTGCGAGCCAGCCCAGCAAAGGAGCCGGTTGATGGAAGTTGTGGCAGCGATCCTCGTAGTCCTCGCGTTCTTCGCGCTGATCGCGCTGGGCACCTCGGTCCGGGTCCTGCGCGAGTACGAGCGTGGCGTGATCTTCCGGCTCGGGCGTCTGATCGCCCAGAAGGGGCCGGGCTTGATCCTGCTAATCCCACTGGTCGACCGCATGGTGAAGGTGGACCTGCGGACGGTGACCCTGAACATCCCCCCGCAAGAGGTGATCACCCGCGACAATGTCCCCGCCGGCGTCAACGCGGTCGCCTACTTCCGCGTCGTCGACCCCAACAAAGCAGTGGTCGAGGTCGAAAACTACCTCCTCGCCACCTCCCAGATTTCGCAGACGGCGCTGCGCTCGGTCCTCGGCAAGGCCGAGCTCGACCAGTTGCTGGCCGACCGCGAGCGCCTCAACGAGGAGCTGCAGAAAATCATCGACGAGTCGACCGAGCCCTGGGGGGTCAAGGTGACCGCGGTCGAGATCAAGGACGTCGAAATTCCCGAGCAGATGCAGCGGGCGATGGCGCGCCAGGCCGAGGCCGAGCGCGAGCGGCGGGCGAAGATCATCAACTCGGAGGGCGAGTGGCAGGCGGCGCAGAAGCTCACCGACGCCGCCGACATCATCAGCACCAACCCAGCCTCGCTACAGCTGCGCTACCTGCAGACGCTGCTGGAAATCGGCTCGAACCAGAACACGACGGTGGTCTTCCCGCTGCCGATGGACATGATCGAGCCGTTCCTCGGGGGCGGCAAAGGCGGCTCCGCGGCGAAACCGCCTCCGCGCCCGCCCGCGCCTTCCGAAGAGCCACCCGCGCCTCCCGACGACCTCCCCCCCTCGCGCTCCTGAGCTCTCCAGAGATACGCATCGACCAGCTGACGGGGCTGAGGACGATCCTCGCCCCCGGCCGGGCCGAGCGTCCCGACAGCTTCTCGGCGCGCGCGACCGAGCCGAAGGGACCGGAGAACTGCCCCTTTTGCGAGGGCCGCGAGGATCGCACCCCGCCCGAGCTCTACGCGACGCGCCCAGGTGGCGGCGAGCCCGACACACCCGACTGGACGACGCGCGTGGTCCCAAACCTCTACCCCGCCCTCGGCGACCCATCCCGTGGTTCCTTTGTCGCCCAGGAGACGACTGAGGAACCACAAGTTGGCGCGGAGGCGGACGCGGGGGCCTTCGCCAGCGCCGGCGACCCGTTGCTGGCGACCAAACGGGCGGGGGAACCGGACCTCTTCTCGTCGCGACCGGCCGAGGGCTCGCACGAGGTACTGATCAACTCGCCCGAGCATCTGACGGCGATGGCGGCCCTCGGCGGGGAGCAGTTCGCCACCGCGATCGCCACCTGGCGCGAGCGGATGCGAGCCCACCCCGACGCCTCCTACCTGCAGCTGATCGTCAACGAGGGCGGCGGCGCCGGGGCCTCGCTTGAGCACACTCACGCCCAGCTCTACGCGCTGCCTTTTGTCCCCGCTGCGGTCGCCCGCGAGCGCGAACGGGTCGGCGCCTACGGCGAACGCACCGGCGGCGGCGGGCTGCTCAGCGACGTTCTCGTCGAGGAGGTACGCCGCCGCGACCGCCTGGTCGCGATCGACGATGAGGCGGCGCTTATCTGCCCCTGGGCCTCACGCTCGCCCTTCGAGCTGCGGGTGATCCCGCGCCGCGAAACCGCCCATTTCGAGGAGGACGAGAGCGGCACGGCGATGATCCGCACCGCCCTGCGCGCCCTCGCCAAGCTCTTCGATGGGCCGCCCGAGCTCAACCTCTGGGTCCGCACCGCCCCCCGCGGCGCCGACCAGTTTCACTGGCACGTCGACATCGCCCCGCGGCTGACGATCAAGGCCGGCTTCGAGCTCGGCACCGGCGTCGACATCAACGTCTACCCGCCAGAGCGGGCCGCGTCTGACCTGCGCGACTGCGTCGGGGCCTAGATAGGCTGCCCCGCGTGCGGCCGACCCCGCGACCGATTCCGCGCTTCATCGCCGACACCACCCAGGAGGGGATTCCCCATGGCCGCTTCGCCGAGCGGCTGCGGGAGGAGTTCGCGCAGGCGGTCGAGGGAATCGAGGACCTGCCGGCGGGGGCCGAGCTGTCGGCCGAGGTCGACTGGTTCCCCGAGCGCGCTTGGGGCGGTCGGGTCTGGATCCCCTGCTCAGCGCGAACCGAGAGCAAGGAGGGGCGACTGGAGCTGTTCGGCCACGTCTCCTACGTGCAGCCGCCGGAGGGGGAGCCGAGCGACTTCGCCGCCAAGGCCGACTTCACCGACATCCTCGCCGAGGACAACCCCGACTGGCGCATCGACCTCAACGACGACGTGATCGGGCGCTGGCGTGGCGAGAACGGGAGAGCAGGCGCGGTCACCCTGGTCTGGGGGCGACCGTTGATCCGCGGCGCAGTTGCCGCCACCGCGGTGCTCGAGGCCGAGGTCGTCGACCAAGAGGCGGTCTCGCAGGACCGCTTCACCCTGATCGCCCTCGACGCCCTCGAGGGCTACGGCGATGAGGTCTTCATGGAAGTGAAGCTCTGGAGCCGCCGCGCCGACGAGCTCGCCTCCGAGACCCTCTACGCCTAACCGAGCACCTCGATCTCGGCATCGATCCCGGCCCGAGCCAAGCGGGCGTCGAAGGTGAGCAGCGGCTTGTCCAGCAGCTGCGCCAAGGCAACGTAGAGGCCATCGTAGAAGCTGACGTTGTCGCGCAGCAACCAGGCGAACTGAGCCAACCGCTCATGCGAGACCCGGTGGATCGGCAGCTTCCTCAGCTCCTCCAGCGCCTCAACAGCTTGATCGGCGTCGATGCTCTTGCGATGAACCGCTCGCCGCAAGGCGCTGCCAACCTCGGCGTCGAGCAGCTCCGGAGCCCAAAACGCTTTCTGCCCGCTGAACAAGCGCTCCGCGGTCACTTGTTCACGCTCGCCGGGCGTGAGAAATTCGAAGATCACCGACGCATCGACGACGGCCATCAGTCGCCGCGTCCCTCTCGGATCAAGTCGACGACTTCCTGGGTGCTGAGGCCGAGCGGGCGACGGGCTTTGACCCGGGCGTGGATCTCCTCCCAGCTGTCCTTTTCGTTCGCCCAGCTGAGCTCTTTCTTGATGTAGTCGGAGAGGCTCATCCCCGCCGCGGCGGCGCGGACCTTCAGTTCCCTGTGCATCTCATCGGGAACGTTTCTGATCTGGATCATCTTGGACATGTTCTGCACATTAACCCGTGCCCCGGACATGTCCATTATCTCTGCAGTTCTCATGCAAGAGATCCTGCCGGGTCCATCCGCACCTGTGGCGCGCACTTCGCGCCAACTTCGACACCGAATCCTCAAGTAAGCGAAAATTCTGGCCCGGCCCCGATAGCTCAGCTGGATAGAGCGATCCCCTCCTAAGGGATAGGCCGCTGGTTCGAATCCAGCTCGGGGCACTGACGGCGACGGGATCGCTAGACGAGGTACTGCCAAGCGGCGGCGAAAATCAGCAGCGTCGCTCCAACTTTGCCAGCGAGCCAGTTTCACCCCACGTTTCGTTGCGCGCCTTCTTGCGGAGGCGAGTAATCCATATCGCGATCACCTCGTCGAAATGAGAGCTGCCATCGCGCCGTTGGAACCACTGCTGATTCCGCACCCGCGGCTGTGCGATCCCCAACTCCAGCCCCAGGTCGGTCGCATTGACCAACCCATCCTCACTGCGGGCGATCGCCTCGCCAACCTCCAGCCGATCCTGATTCCCGAGCAGCAACTTGGACATGGCGCGCAGACGCTCACGCAAACCCGGCGTGGGTTCTGGAGGCGGAAGCAACGCAAACGCGGATATCTACGCGTGGGCGCAGGGATAGAACCACTGGTTCAAATCCAGTTCGGGGGCACTTCACTGCAGGCTTTCTCCCGCGGGCGTGCAACTTTGCGCCTAGTTGGCTGGTTGTAGCGAGAGTGCAGAAGATCGTGAATCGGACCCTTCGCGCTTCCGTCGGTCGCACGTCTGCTCCTCTGCTGGCGGTGCTGCTGGCGCTCTTCGTCGCCCAGGTCGCGCCTGCTGCCACGGACGCGCAGCGGACCATCCACTTTGACGGTCACACGGTGCAGGTTCCCGCAGGTTGGCCCGTATTTCGACTCGACCGGCATCCGCGGATGTGCGTGCGGTTCGATCGGCGGGCTGTTTACCTGGGGACGCCGTCGGCCGAACAGAGCTGCCCGGCGGCGGCGATCGGGCGGCGGCGGGCGATCCTGGTCGAACCGCGCTCGACGGCGGCGGGTGCTTCCGCGCTGCGTCCCGGCCCACGACCCCTTGCCCTCGCCTCCTCCTCCGGTGCCGTCTTTACCGGGCTCGGCTTCGATGCCTGCAGCGCCCCCTCGTCGAAGGCGATGACGGCCTGGAAGAGCTCGCCGTACCGGGCGGTCGGGGTCTACATCGGCGGCGCCAACCGGGCCTGCTCGCAGCCCAACCTCACTCCCGAATGGGTCGCCGAGCAAACCGAAGCGGGCTGGCACCTGATCCCGACCTACGTCGGCCTGCAGGCGCCAACCAGCAGCTGCTCGAGCTGCGCCAAGCTCAGCGCCAGCCAGGCGACCGCGCAGGGCACCGCAGCGGCGGAAGACGCGGTCGAAGAGGCAGCCGCGGTGGCGATGGGGCCCGGCAGCCCGATCTATTTCGACATGGAGTCCTACAGCCGCACCTCCTCAGCGACGGCGGCGACCCTCGCCTTCCTCGAAGCCTGGACCAGGAGGCTGCACGCGCTCGGCTACGTCTCCGGCGTCTACAGCAGCAGCGCCTCCGGGATCGCCGACCTCGCCGACCAGGTCGGAACCGGCTACATCCTTCCCGACGACATCTGGATCGCTAACTGGAACGGCGCCGAAAGCACCTCCGACCCGGTCGTCCCGGCCAGCGCCTGGGCCTCCCACCAACGCCTCCATCAGTACCGCGGCGGCCACAACGAGACCTACGGCGGTGTCACCATCAACATCGACAACGACTACGTCGACGGGGCCACGGTCGGCACAGCCACCGCCGCCGGGGGCGACGACCCGATCGGCTTCCTCGACCTTGCCAAGGCGCCGGCGCCAGGCCAGATCCGCGTCCGCGGCTGGGCCTTTGATCCCAACGCCCCAGCCGAGCCGCTCTCGATCCGCCTCTCGGTCGGCGGCCGGGCGGGAGACCCGGGCGCGGTCTCCTACGAACTCGGCCCGGTCGCCACCCGCTCGCGCCGCGACGTCGCCGCCGATTACCCCGAAGCCGGCTCCCGCCACGGCTTCGACGTCAGCACCCCGACCGTGAAGTCAGGCCGGCAGCCCGTCTGCGTCTACGCGATCGACGTCGAACCCGGCTCCGACCGGCTGCTGGGCTGCAAAGCAGCATCGATCCCGGTCGCGCTGCAGCTGTCCAACCTCAAGGCCAGCGGCAAGCGGGTGCGGGTGCGAATCGCCTGCCTCTGGCCGGCAGGGACCGAATGCCCGGGGCAGGTCGTCCTGCGCACCCGCTTCCGGCTGCCGGTCCCCCACTACCGCGGTCGCGGGCCGCGGACGCGAGCGGTGACGCGGGTGATCGGCCGCAGCGCCTTCCATCTCCTCGGTGGACAGTCCCACACCTATCGGGTACCGCTCAGCTCCACGGGCCGGCTGCTGCTGCGCAAGCGAAGCTTCCTCAAGACCCACGTCGTAGCGGCGATCCCCGGCGGCCATCGCATCGCCGTCGTCGGCCTCCGCGGCTAGACGGAAACGCCTGTCTCAGCCGCGGTCGGGACGGTCCGGGTAGATCTCGTCGATCGTCACCAGCGCCCGGTAGGGAGCGCCGGCGGCAGCTTCGATCTTCTCCGCTCCGCCGGCGAGCCGGTCGACGACAGCGACCACGCCAACAACCTCAAGCCCCTCCTCCCTGACCCGCTCGATCGCCTGCGCGGTCGAGCCGCCGGTGGTAACGGTGTCCTCGATGACGAGGCAGCGCACACCGGTCTCAACCGGACCCTCGACCCAGCGCTGCAGCCCGTGCTCCTTGCGCGAGGAGCGGACGAAGAAGGCGACGAGATCCTCGCCGCCAGGCACCGCGATTGCCGCGCAAGCCGGTGGAATCGCAGCCGTGGCGGGTCCGCCGACGGCCTCCGCCCCAACCTCACGTGCCACCGCTGCAATCAGCTCGCCCGCCGCCCGGAACCCGGCCGGCCGCATCAACGCCCGCCGCGCATCGACGTAGTACTGCGCCACCGCCCCACTCGCCAAGGTCACTTCCCCCAGGATCAGCGAGTGCTCGTGCAGCTCCTCGAGCAGCGTCTGCTTGGCGGCGTCGAGATCGGTCACTCAGAAAACGAAGATGGACTCGCCGTAATGCAGTTGATCGTAGATCCGCGGCTGGTCTTCCATGAAGGTGCGGACGCAGCCGTGGCTTGCGGCGTAGTTCGGCACTTCGTGGTAGCCGTGGACGGCGTAGCCACCGTGCCAGTAGAACGAGTAGTACATCCCCTCCGCGTTGAGGCCCGGTTCGCGGCGGTAGAAGGTGTAGTGACCGGTGATCGTCGGGGTCGACGGCTTGCCCGTTGAGACCGGGTAGATCGCGAACGGCTTCCCCTTCTTGATCATCACCAAGACCTGCTTGCTGAGCGGGACCTCGACGTGTTCGCCCGCCTTCGGGTAGCGGACGTGGTAGCCGCCCTTGCCGGCGAAGACGCGCTGGACCAACCCGGCGCCTGCCTTCTGGCTGCGGTTCATGTCGTTGACCTTGCGGTAGGCGAGGACCTCGCGACCGAGGCGGCCGTTGAAGCAGCTGCTGTTGCCGGAGACGTAGCCCATCTTCGCCAGTTCCTGTTTGAAGCCCTTGACGATCTTGCTGCATTCGCCGGGATGAAGCGATGGGAAGCTGACCTTCCAACTCTTGCGGACGGTGCTGTCGCCGCCGAGCTTGGCGTTGGCCCTGTGCTTGGCGCTGACCGCGTACTTGCCGTCCTGCTTGACGACCACGCTCGATTCGAAACTGCCGCTGTCGCCGCTGCCCTTGCTGACCGTGACCTTGTGGCTGACCAGGCGGTGCCCGTCGAGGTAGAAGGTCACTTCGACCTTTTGCCCCGGTACGTAAGGGTCGAGCGTCCCATGTACTGGGACCGTGTCGTAGATCTGCGCCCGGCCGCCGTGGAGGTCGCCGATTTCGACGATCTTCACCGTCGCGTCGGAAACCGGCGCCGGCTTCGGCGGCTTCGTCGCCGCCGTCGCGCTGGCGGGCAGGGCAAGAACGCCGACGACGGCAAGCAGGGACGAGAGGCGGCGATTCACCGGCGGCATCCTACTGACCGAGCAGGGCGACACTGTTGTTCAGCATGTGCAGCAGAATCCCCGGGACGATCGAGCCGGTCTTCTCGTAGAGCAGCGAGAGCAGGAAGCCGAAGACGATCAACGGCGGCACCACGCTGACCCCGGTGGTGGCGTGGAGGCCGCCGAAGATGACGCCGGTGATCAGTGCCGCCGCAAGGCGCGGCAGCTTCTCCCGCAGGCCGCCGTAGAGCAACCCGCGGAAGCAGATCTCCTCGCTGATCGGGGCGATCACCGCGATCAGCAGGATCTGAACCGGCAGCGGCCCCAGCGCTTCGGCGATGTCCTTCTGGTGAGGTTCGCCGATCAGCGCCCCATAGAAAGCGATGAAGAGGAGGTAGAGGCCGATCGCCGCGCCCATCCATTTGAGCGCCGAGGGTCGGAAGGCGCGCACACCGAGTCGCCGGAAGATCTCCCTGAGGTCGCCGCCACCGCGCATCGCCGCGACCGCCATCGAGACGCGCGAACTGCGCTACGCCAACCGGCACGGCCAGACCATCTGGGCCGATCCGCGCGGCCGTCATGCCGGCCTGCCATGGCCGCAATTCTCCATCCATCGCGGCGAGCTGCAGATGATCCTGCACCGCGCCGCCGCCG
>JBQCCT010000241.1:0-4576 GCA_051961955.1 Solirubrobacterales bacterium | reverse complement strand
AGCATCCAGGTCGAGAACGTCGTGTAGGAGCCGAGCACGGCGGTGCCGGCGAGGAGGTAGGCGTCGTCATGGAGCGCGGCGCCGAAAAGGACGCCGAGCAGGAAGGCGCCGCTGGCGTTGACCGCCAACGTGCCCAGCGGGAAGTCGCGCCCGAAGCGCGAGGAGACGGCCGAGTCGAGCGCGAACCGCCCCAGCGCCCCGACGCCGCCGAGCACCGCGACCCCGATCCAGACCACGACGCTCATGCGCGCAACCTCAGACGGCGGACCATCGCGCTCGCCAGCTGCACTCCTGCGTAGCCGGCGAGCAAGCTCCCCGCCAAGTAACCGACCGCCACTCCTACCCGGCCCGCGTCCAGCATCTTCAGCAGCTCGACCTGCACCGTCGAGAACGTCGTCAGCGCCCCGCAGAACCCGGTCCCCAGCAACGGCCGCTTGTAGGTCGACAGCGGCAGCCGCTCCTGTAGTCGCGTCACGAAGTAGCCCAACAAGAACGCCCCCACCACGTTGACCCCAAACGTCACCCAAGGCCACGCCGGCGCCCCGCCCCCCACCGCTTCCACCAGCCCGGCCCGAATGAGCGCCCCCGCCGCTCCGCCGACGAAAATCGCCCCCAGCTCTCGTCGATCGATCATCGGCGGCAGCCTACGACGAAAAGAGGCACCTCAAGAGCGCGGCCAATAAGTATCCGGTTCCCCCGGGGAGACTGCCTAAATCCCGAGATCCGGCCTTGGGGGATTGGCCGACTGAAGGACGCAGCCGATATTGAGCACACTCCGCTGTGCTGAAAGTCGGAAGAGGCGTAATAAAGAGCGCCTACGTGACGGAACCGGATGATGCTCATGACCGTGACTTCTGTCCGATCAGAGAATCAACCTCTCCCGGGATGGAGGATGACTTGAAGCCGCGCCGACCTCGCTGGGAGGAGGAGGCCGAAATCAGAGACTTCGAGGCGCGATCTGAAGCGGCCGCAGACGCCAAATTCCTACGAGAACTTGAGAGGCCCCCGGTCAAGCTCTTCTCTTGAAGTCGGAGCTCCGAGAAATGGAGGAAGACAGAGGAGCAGCGAGATCGAAAACAGTGGGAAACGGCAAGCGAACGAGCCGAGTCCGAGCACATCCTTCGAGCAGAGGTGGAGATCGCCGTTGACGTACCGATCCGTCGCCAACGCGAGCTACTTCGGACTTTTTCAAGTTCGTGACTTCGTCAGGCAGCCGCCGCCAGCTCCTGAGGTTGATCCAACGAATATAGAAGCGTACTCCTCCGAAGCTCCTCGAAGACCCCATTGAGGAGCGCCCATGAACAGCTCGGAAAATCTTCGAAGGGGTCGGAAACCCCGAGTGCCGTTCCCAGAAGACCGCGCATCAGATCGGGCCTAGAAATCGACGCCAGACGTTCTGCGCAGTCAGCAGGCGCAGCCCGACTCGTAACGATCGTTGGCCTCATTGACGCTTGACGGTCGCGAAGCAACCAGGCAACACGGACGAGATCGTGGCTCGCACAGCTCGACTCGAAGGCGAGCGGGACTGAGCTAGGATGGGATCTAATTCCTCTATCCACGTTGTCGAGAACCAGCAACGGCGTGCGAATGAGCTTTTCCAAGCGCTTCTCGACTGCGAGTTCTCCTTTCACGGCACCCAGCCATCGAAGGTGAGCCACTAAATCTCCGACCCGCTCGACAACCGCGTTATTGGTTGGGTAGAGCTGTTGAGCGACATAGGCACAAAGGGTTGACTTTCCTGATTTCTCTTTACCCCTCAACCAAAGACCGGTCGATGCCTTCCCTGACCGCACATCCGCGCAGACCGCCTCTACGGCATCACGAACTTCCCAAGGGACTAACGACGCGAGGGGAGGTGCCGCAAAGCTGAGAGAGGGTCCCTCTAGCCAGTTTCCTGCTCGAAGCCGGTTATTGGCACGATTTGCAGCTCGGCGGTCTCGACAGGAACAAGGCACAGCGACTCCGTCCTTCTCGATCCAAAGATCCCCTTCGCAGAGGTCGCAAGATCTAGCCTTCCGCGCTCTCTGCCGCCAGCCCCTCGCCGGCCCAGTGGGTATCCGACCCAGCCCATCCTTGAATCCGGAGACCGGGAGTTCACCAGGCGCTTCTTCAATGTGGCGATTGATCTCTTCCCGCTCTTCAGCGGGATTTCGATCTTGGGTGCTAGGCATCGCTCGGAGTAAAGCCACGAGTGCGGACGTTCCCCTGCCGCATTAGGGTTGCAGCGCGTGTCTGCCCAGCTCCGCCACCTCCGCCGGCGCAAGCCGGCCAAGAAACGGATGCTGCTGATTGTCAATCCCTATGCGACGACGGTCTCGGATCGGCTGAAAAATCTGGTGGTCTATGCCCTGCAGGGGCGCTACGACGTCGAAGCGGTGGCGACGCAGGCGCAGAACCATGCGACTGAGATCGGCCGTGAGGCCTGCGAGGGGGGCTACGACGTGGTCGTCGCCTTCGGTGGCGACGGGACGCTGAACGAGGTCGCGAATGGGATGGCTGGGACGGACCTGCCGGTGGCGATCCTGCCCGGGGGATCGACCAACGTGGTCTGCCGGACGCTGGGGATGCCCAACGACGTGGTTGACGCCACCGAGCATCTGCTCTCGCTCGCTGACGACTGGCAGCCGCGCAAGATCGATCTCGGCAAGGTCGACGAGCGCTACTTCGTCTTCGCCTGCGGCGCCGGGCTCGACGCGACCGTGGTGAGGCGGGTCGACCGCAACCCGACGATGAAGGGCAACGCCGGCCCCTACTACTACAGCTGGGCCGGGATCTCGAGCTTCTACCGCAAGTACCTGGTCAACCCGGTTCGGATGCGGACGCAAGTCGAGGGGGGCGAGCCGGTCGAAGGCATCACCACGATCGTCCAGAACTCGGACCCCTTCACCTACTTCGCCAGTCGCCCGATCCGGGTCTGCGAGGGGATCGCGATCGACGACGGCACCCTCTCGATGGGCGTCCTCAAGCGCGCCGCCCAACGCGACATGCCGACCCTGATCAACCGCCTCTTCAGCGAGAGCCGCCCCGCCGCCCGCCACCGCCAGGTCGCCCACTTCGACGACGTCACGCGCGCAACCGTGGAAACGATCTCCAAGAACAAGGACGGCTCACCGCGTTCGCTGCCGCTGCAGGTCGACGGCGACTACATCGGCGAGCGGGACCGGATCGAGCTGAGCGTCGCTCCGGGTGCCTTGACGGTCGTCGCCTGAGGGCGAGCACCGCAGGGCGGGCAAGTCAACTCATGGCTCGCGGACGGCGACGACCTGCCTAGGCGAGAGCCTCCACGACTTGCCTTGCGAATCGGCCGCCCAAATAGCACCCGAATTCAGAATGACAGTCACCATGACATCGCTGTCATCTTTCGTCACGGATTTCCATGTCTTGCCATCCGAGGTCAAGATCGTGAAGGTACGCATTAGCTCTCCTGGTCGTAGATGGGCCGTCCAAAATCGGACGCTAGTCGAGCCACTACCGATGGAGTTGGCGGATTCGAACCTCCGACCTCGGTGCGGCTCAGTCAAGCAGTCCCGTGTCGCGGGCGCCGTCGGCGGTTTCCTGCAGCGTTTCGAGGGCGTCGTGCTGGGGCTTCCAGTGAAGGTCGCGGCGCGCCTTTGCGGTGTCCATCAGGACCGGGGTATCGAGGGCCGTCGCCCACTCCAGGAGGGAGGGGCCGAAGGGGAGGCGTTTGGCGGCGGCGGCGCCGAGGCTGACGGCTGGGCGCGGGACCGGGACCGAGCGCCAGCCGATCGAGTGGGCGATGTCGGCGACGCCGACGACGCCCTCGCCGGCGAGGTTGTAGGCGCCGGGCGGGCCGTCGCCGCAGATCGCCGCCGACAACGCCCGGGCGACATCGTCGTGATGGACGAGCTGGATCGGCACGCCAGGATCGGGAATCACCGGCCGCGCCAGTGGCAGCCGTTCGACCCCGCGACGCAGCAACGGCAGCGGGTCGCCCAGCCGCACGTTCTCGACCAGCTGCCGGATCACCATCGTCGCCCGCGGCCCGGCGACGATGCAGGGCCGAAAGACGTAGGCCTCCACCCCGCTCCCGACCAGCAAATCGTCCAGCAGGTCCTCGAGCTCGGCCTTTTGCGCCGAGTAGTAGAAGCTCTCGCTGCCACGGGTCGGCACGTCCTCGGTCAGCGGCTGCGGGTTTTCCTTGTAGAAGCCGTAGGCGGCGACCGAAGAGGCGTAGACGAGGCGTTTGACCCCGGCCGTGAGCGCCGCCTCGAAGACGTTGCGCGTCCCCTCCAGATTGATCTGGTGCGTCTCCTCGCGGCTGCCGAAGATCGCGAAAGCGAGGTGCACAGCCACGTCGGCGCCATCGAAAAGCGCCGCCAGCGACCCCCGGTCGAGGATGTCCCCCCGCCGGTAGTCCACCTTCTCCCAGCCCTCTTCGGCCGGGTCGAAAGGACGACGCGCCATCCCCGACACGCTGGAGACCTCAGCCCGCCGCTCCAACTCCACCATCAGCGGCTTCCCGATCTCGCCGGTGGGGCCGGTAACTGCGACCTTCAAAGCCATAGCCGCATGTTATGGACGCCAGAGTGGAGGGGCGGGTGTGTCCTCTCAGGAC
>JBQCCT010000240.1:0-4749 GCA_051961955.1 Solirubrobacterales bacterium | reverse complement strand
CGGTGCTGCTCGACGATGGCATCCCCTATGACCTGCTGATCCTCGACATCATGATGCCCGGGCCGAGCGGCCTCGACATCTGCCGCGACGTGCGCTCGCGCAGCGCCGTGCCGATCATCCTCCTGACCGCCAAAGACGCCGAGGTCGACAAGGTGGTCGGGCTCGAGGTCGGCGCCGACGACTACGTCACCAAGCCGTTCTCGGTACGGGAGCTGCTGGGACGGGTGCGCGCCCAGCTGCGCCGCCGCGAGCTCGACCGCTCGCCGCTGGCGCAGGCGGTGAAGATCGAGTCCGGGCCGGTCTCGATCGACCTCGTCCGCCATGTCGCCACCGTCCGCGACGTGCCGGTCAACCTCACCCGCTCCGAGTTCCAGCTGCTGCGCCTGCTGGTCGCGCGGCCGGGCGAGGTCTTCTCCCGCGCCCAGATCATGGAGGAGCTCTGGCAGACCGAGTTCGACGGCGACGAGCGCGCCTGCGACGTCCATATCTCCAACCTGCGCCAGAAGGTCGAGCGCGACCCGCAGCGGCCGGAGCTGGTGCTGACCGTGCGCGGCGTCGGCTACAAGTTCAATCCCGATTCCTCCTAGCGCGCGGCGGCCGAGGGGCGCGGCTCACTACGGTGTAGGCAAGCAACCCGGATTAGGAGGTCGTATGCCACTGGTACCGATGGTCGTCGAGCAGACCGCTCGCGGCGAGCGCTCCTTCGACATCTACAGCCGCCTGCTCGCGCAGCGGATCATCTTCCTCGGCGAACAGGTCACCGAGGACCTCGCCAACCTGATCATCGCCCAGCTGCTGCACCTCGAGTCCGAGGACCCCGACAAGGACGTCAGCCTCTACATCAACTCGCCGGGCGGCTCCGCCTATGCGGGGCTGGCGATCTACGACACGATGCAGTTCATCAAGCCCGACGTGCAGACGATCTGTTACGGGATCGCAATGTCGGCCGGGTCGCTCATCCTCACCGGCGGCGCCGCCGGCAAACGGATGGCGCTGCCCAACAGCCGCATCCTCATCCACCAGCCCAGCGGCGGCTTCGAAGGCCAGTCGAGCGACATCGAGATCCACGCCAAAGAGATCCTCGACCTGCGCGAGCGCCTCGACCAGATCTACGTCCACCACACCGGCCAGCCGGCTGAGCAGATCCACAGCGACATGGAACGCGACAAGTTCTTCCAGCCGCAGGACGCGGTCGAGTACGGCCTGATCGACCGCGTGATCGAGTCGCACGAGTTCCAAGGCGAGCCAGCCGTAGTCGCCTAGCGGCGGGTTGCATCGTTTCCAGACTTGAGGCCCCTATAAGGGCCCCAATGGTGGAAACGATGCTTCGTCGTCAGGCGGCGAGGCGGCGGTAGGCCCAGAAGCCGGCGAGGGCGGCGGCGCTGCCGGAGACGATGCCGCCGAGGCCCGCCCGCCGCGTCTCCGGGTAGCGGGCGGAGAGGCCGAGACCAATCGCGTCGGCGACGTCGCAGGCGCTGGAGACAAGCAGGAGCGTGCGCAGGCGACGCGCGTCGTCGTGGGCGGCGAGGGTCAGCGCCCCCAGGGCGATGTCTCGGCCTCCCGCCAGCCTCCCGAGGGCGATTCCCGTCGCGTCGGGATGGCCGAAGCCAAGGACCTTCAGGGCCGGCCGCGTCGCGACCAACGCCCCGACCCCGATCGCAACCCGGCTAGCCCCGATCTGCAGCGCCACCCGCCCCGCCCTCGCATCCACCCTCTTCCGCCGCAACATCGCCTGCCCTCTACCCACCTCCACCGAACTGCATCAAATTTCATGCCTGCCAGGCAGGAAATTTGATGCAGTTCGTTCGGCGGGGCGGTTCGCGATGATGGCCGGGTGGCAGAGGGCGACACGATCATGCGGCTGGCGCGGCGCTTCGAGGCGACGCTGTTGGGGGAGGCGGTGAGGGTGGCGGCGCCGAACCCGCGCGGCAAGGCGGCTGGGATCGAAGGGCTGGACGGGCGCACGCTGGAGCGCGCGGAGGCGCGCGGCAAGCACCTGCTGCTGGGCTTCGGCGACGTTTCCCTGCACAGCCACCTGGGGATGAGTGGCGGCTGGCACTTCTACCGCTCCGGCGCCCGCTGGCGGCGACCCCGCTCCTCGGCCTGGGCCGTCCTTTCCGGCGGCGACTGGGACGCGGTCCAGTTCGGCGGGCCGACCCTGCGGGTGGCGCCGACCGCGCGCCTACGACGCGACCCGCAAATCGCCCGCCTCGGCCCTGACATCCTCGCTGAGGAGTTCGACCCCGCGCCCGTGATCGCGGCGATGCGCACCGACCCGACGCGCGGCCTCGGCGACGCCCTGCTCGACCAGCACCTCGTAGCCGGCATCGGCAACATCTTCAAGAGCGAGGCCTGCTTCGCCGCCCGCCTCGACCCCTGGCGCCCGATCGGCGGCCTCTCTGACGAAGAGCTGCAGCGCGTCCTCGCCGCTGCCCGCGACCTGATGCGCGAGGCGGTCGAGAGCGGCCGCCACCCCCACCGCGTCTACCGCCGCCGCCAGGGCGCCTGCCCCAACTGCCGCGGCCCGATCTCCTCCCGCGGCCAGGGCGACGCCAACCGAACCACCTACTGGTGCCCGCGTTGCCAAGTCTGAGGCGCTTCCGTCGCACTTCGGCGAAGAAGAGCGGCCGCGCGCCTGCTGCCCCGGCCCGCCCACGACCCTGTGCCTACTACCTCGTCGCCGGCGTCGCCCTCGACGAGGAGATGGAACGTTTGCGATCGCTTCCCGTCTTCGCCGACGGACCGCTGGCGCAGGACCGGCCCGAGCTCAAGGTCCGCCGCGCCAGCCAGCGTCCCAACCGACTTGGCTTCGCGGTCCCAAGTCAGTTCCGCCTCTCGGTCACCGCCTATCCCGGCATCCGGCCCGGCGACGTGCTGGAGACGTTGCTGCACGAGCTGGTCCACCTCCACGTCGGCCGCGCCGCCGAAGCTCACGCTTGGCACGGACCCACCTTCAAGCGCACGCTCGCCCGAGCGATGCGGGAGGCCTACGGCGTCACCATCCCGCCGCCGCGCGCCACCATCCACGGCCCGTATGCGCGAGCGATCGAGCAGCGTTATCGCGAGTCCGCGTGAGCCCGTGTAGAGCAAGGACTCACGCGGACTCGCGACTTTAGGCCTCGTCCGTCTCGTCGTCCTCGTCCCAGTGACGCCGCTCGCGCAGGTAGTGGGCGAAGAGGACCAGGCAGACGACGAGCGCGGGGGCGAAGACCGGCAGCGCGACCACCAGGTTGTGGTGGGCGAGGGGGAGGGTCATCTGCCGCCGGGCTGCAAGCCGAGGCCGCGGATGCGAAGGCGCCGGCGCCGTGGCGCCGGCCGTACTCCCCACGCCAGCCGGTGCAGGGCCCAGGCGAGGAGCGCGAGCAGCAAGAGGGTGATCGCCGCCACCGTCGAGTAGGCGATCGCGACCAGCAGCGGGCTGCCGCCTTTCTGCTCGCGCTGCAACAGCTTGTGCTCGTTGCCGAAGTCGCGGGTGAAGGGATGCGCCGGCGCCGGCGTTTCGCCGACCGGGATCGCCGCGTCGCGCGGCAGGTAGATCGGCAGCGCCGTCAGCGAGTTGCCCGCGTGCAGGCGGATCATCGTCTTCCACTTGCCGGAGGCGGGGATCGGTTCGGTGGTCCGGTAGACGCCCCGCCCGACCTGCTTCAGCGGGTCGACGACGAGGCCGCCGCCCTGCCAGGCGGTGACGTCGAACCACTTCGCGTCCGCGGCCGCGTCGGGCGGGTTCAGCCGCACCGTCGCCTCGACTTCGCGCCCGCCGGAGTCGCCACCGACGTCGTGCAGGGCGACGCGGCCGCTGACCCCCTGCTGGGGGGTCGTGTAGAGGCCGTAGGCGACCAGCGCCGCCACGACCGCGGCGCTGCAGACGGCGGCGCGGCGCAGCAGCGGCTTGCGCTCGCCCGGCTCCAGAGCGAGGTGGGTGCCGATCCAGGCGCCGATCGTGGCGCCGGCGATCGCCGCGGCGAAGCCGAGCGGCGCCGCTTCCGGGAGGAGCGCGTCGGGCCAGGGCAGCGGCATCCACAGGTGCGACCAGGCCCACTCGGCGGCGAGGCCGACGGTGCCGATCCCGGCCCCGGCCGCGAGGCCGAAGCGCAACGGCTTCTCGGTCGAGACGACGAGGGCCACCGCCTCGACCACCAGCGCCTCGGCGATGTAGAGGGGGAAGTGGGGGGTGGTCTGGCCGATGATCGGCCCGATCAGCAGCGCCAGGCCGCCGCGCAGGGCGATGAAGAAGGCGGCCGCGCCGAGCGCTGCGGCCCGGCCCGCGTAGACGCGCGCCAGCACCAGCCCGACCCCGGCGGCGACCATCAGCAGCATCGGCTGGAAGATCAGCTGGAACTGCGGCACGCCGAAGTCGAACTCGGCCTGGAAGGTGGAGAGGCCGAGCATCAGGCCGCCGGTCAGCGCCACCGCCCGTAGCATCCGCGTGTGGACGAGCTCGCGCAGCGGCGTCCCGGCGGAAGCGTTCGCCCGCATCCCCTCGATCGAGAGGACGGCGATCCCGACCAGGGTCATCGCGGCGCCGCCGATCAGCATCAGGTGGGTTGGCCCCCACAGCGTCACGTCCTGGCCGAAGAGGCGGTGCCAGATGTCATCGAGCGGGAAGCCGATCAGTGAGAATGCGCCGCAGGCGCAGATAAGGAGGCCGCCGAGCGGCGCCCACCAGTCGCGGCCGATGCGGATCGCCACCGTGCTCGGCTTCTCCTTCGGCAGCACCATCGCGAAGAAGCCGGCGCTGAAGATGCCGAA
>JBQCCT010000239.1:0-4204 GCA_051961955.1 Solirubrobacterales bacterium | reverse complement strand
GGCGTTGCGCTCGGCGTCGGCGATCGCCTCGGGGACGATCTCCAGCCCCCAGACCTCGCCGGCCTGCCGCGCCATCGTCAGCCCGATCGTGCCGATCCCGCAGAAGAGGTCGAAGACCCGCTCGCGCCCGCTCAGCCCGGCGAATTCGGCGGCGACTCCGTAGAGGCGCTCGGCCATCTCGGTGTTGGTCTGGAAGAAGGCAGCATGAGACATCTCCAGCCGCAGGCCGCAGAGCTCCTCGCGCAGCCGCTCCTCGCCGAGCGCCCCGGTCGGCCCGTCGGTGTCGCCGCTGTCGCCCTCGATGATCGTGTGGAGGTCGATCGGCGGCCGCGGGAAGCGCGCTTTCGTCGTCACCAGCCGGGTCTGGACCTGGCCGGTGCGCCGCCCCTCGCGCACGGCGAGGTTGCGGAGGACGCCACGGCGGGCGCGGGCGTCGTAGGCCGGCACCGCTTCCGCCCGCGCCCACTCGCGCACCGCGTTGCGCGCCGCGTTTCCCGCCTCCGAGGCGAGGTGGCAGTCGTCGACGTCGACGGTCAGGTCCCAGCGGCCGCGGGCGTGGAAGCCGAGCGTCAGCTGGCCCTCGTCGCTTTCGCCGAAGGAGTATTCGAGCTTGTTGCGGTAGCGCCACTGCTCCAGCGCCGGCACGATCTCCTCGGTCTCGAAACCGTCGAGGCCGCCGATCCGCCGCAGCGCATCGTCAACCTGCTCCTGCTTGTAGGCGAGCTGGCGCTCATAGGGGAGGCCCTGCAGCGGCGCCCCGGGGCAGGGCTCGCCGCCGTGGACGCAGCGGTCGGGCAGGCGGTCGGCCGAGGCCCGCAGCACCTCGACGGCCCGCGCCTCGGCAAAGCGCTTCTTCCCCTTGGTCACTTCGGCGCGGACGAGGTCGCCGGGCAATGCCCCGGCGACGAAGACGACGAAGCCGCCGACACGGGCCACCCCCCGCCCGCCGAAGGCGAGGGAATCGATCTCCAGCTCGAGCTCCTCACCGCGGCGAGGTGCTCGAGCTGTCGCTCCGGTGCCGGCGGCTCCCTCCACGCTCGACCTGGGTTAAGGCAACGCTTTGCGCGCCTGTTTGACCAGCCGCTCGAGCTCTTTGATCAGCGTGTCACGTTGTTTCTTGCCTTTTTTGACGAGCTCTGAGAGGAGTTTCTCGGCGTCGCTGCGGGTCATCCGGCCCCGCTTGACGGCGTCGTCGACGACGTCCTGGATGCGGTCGCGGCTCAGCGTCACGCTCTGCTCGAGGCTCTCGCGGAACTGGGCGACGCTCTTGTCGAGGCCGCTCGTTGCTTTGCTGGAGGCTTTGGCTTTCGAAGCTTTTTTCGCCCCGCCTTTTTTGGTGGCTTTGGCGGCTGATTTTTTCGCAGCTTTCGGCGCAGCTTTTTTGGCTTTCGCTTTGCCTTTGGCTTTTGCTTTCGAGCTCGATTTCGAAGCTTTTGATTTAGCCCCGGCTTTCGCTTTTTTGCTTTTGCCGGTCGCTTTTTTGTCAGCCATCTGTGCCTCCGATTTCGGTTGACCCGCAGGGTGGGCCCCGACTATCTCAATTCCGCAGGCGGCGTGGCTCGGCGGCAGCGAACCTTCCCTGCACCGGGGCGTGGTCGGAGAGGCGCAGGGAGCGCCCGTCGAGGGGCAGCTCGCGCTTCTCCGGCGGCCACTGCGCCGGCGGCTCCAGCATCTCCAACCCGCGGCAGAAAACGTGGTCGATCGCCTCGGGCGCGGTCGGCTCTCCCTCCAGCCCGAACTCCTCGCGCAGGCGTTCGAAGAGGTGTGGCTGCTTGGCGGGGCGCAGGTTGAGATCGCCGCCGAAGACCAGCGGCTCCTCGCCCGCCCACTCGCTTGCCGCCCGCGCCGCCCGCAGCACGTCCGCGACCGCAAGCCGCGGCCAGTCGTTGGTCGCGTGCAGGTTGGCGATGCAGACGCCGGAGGCGGTACGGGTGAAGGCCATGGTGCGGCGCTCCGGCTCGCCCTCGTGGATCGCGATCTCGCGCCGCTCGGCGATTCCACCGAGCTTGCCCGGCACCCGCACCAGGGTCAGGTTGGAGCCGCCCTCGCCGGAGGCGATCAGGTCCGGGTTCTGGCGCGCCAGCAGTGCTCGCAGCGCGCCGAAGCTGTTGCGCGAGGTCAGCGCCCGATGCCACTCGGCCCCGCAAGCCGCGGCCAGTGGCTCGGCGAAGCGCGGCGGGCACTCCTGCAGCAGCGCCACGTCCCACTGCGCGCTCGCCAGCAGCGTCGCGAACTCCCTGGTCAGGTCACGGTTGACCTGGACGTGGGTGGCGTTGCGCTCGTCGAGGCGCAGCAGCCGCGAGCGCCAGCTGCGTAGCGCCGGGTCGGGCGGGTGGTCGCGCCCGTGGAAGAGGTTCCAGACGAGTGCCGTGAACTCCATGCGCGCGTAGTATCCGGCAGCTTGAAGCGGGATTTCCTCACTGGCGAAGAGCTCGGGGCCTTCGAGCTCGGCAAGCTGCTCGACCGCGCGGCCGAGTTGAAAGCGACGCGTGGCGAGGGGACGGCGCCGCTGGCCGGACGCAGCATCGCCCTCGTCTTCGAGCGGCCCTCGACGCGGACGCGGATCAGCTTTGAGGTCGGCGTCGCCGAGCTCGGCGCGCACCCGGTCGTCCTACGTGGCGACGAAATGCAGCTCTCGCGCGGCGAGTCGATCGGCGACACCGCCCGCGTCCTCTCCCGCTACGTCGATGCGATCGTGATCCGCTCCGGCTCCCACGAGACCGTCGCCGGCTTAGCCGAGGCGGCCGAGGTCCCGGTCGTCAACGGGCTGACGCCGCTGCACCACCCCTGCCAGGCGATCGCCGACCTGCTGACGCTGCGCGAGCGCTTCGGCGACCTGCAGGGGCTGCGTCTCGCTTGCGTCGGCGACGGCAACAACGTCGCCCGCTCGCTGGCGATCCTCGGCGAGCTGGCCGGGGTCGAAGTGGTGGTCGCGGCGCCGCCTGGCTATCAGCTTGAGGAGGGGCACGGGGCAAAGCTGACCGATGATCCGCGCGCCGCCGCGGCCGGCGCCGACGCCCTCTACGCAGACGTCTGGGTCAGCATGGGCGACGAGGAGGAGGCGGCCCGCCGCCGCGCCGACCTCACTCCCTTCCGGCTCGACGCCGACCTCCTTGTCGCCGCCAAAGAGCGGGCGATCGTCCTCCACTGCCTTCCCGCCCACCCGGGTGAAGAGATCACCGCCGAGGTTCTCTACGGCGAGCGCTCCGCCGTCTGGGACCAGGCCGAGAACCGGCTGCACGCGCAGAAGGCGCTGTTGGAGCTGCTCCTCAGCGACAATCTTTAGCGATGTATCCGCACCTCGAAATCGGCCCGGTGACGCTGCAGACCTTCGGGCTGATGTTCGCCCTCGCCTTCCTCGCCGCCGGGGCGCTGATCTGGAAGCGGTTGCAGGAGCTCGGCAAGCCGGTGGACTGGGCGTATGAGATGGGCTTCGCGGCGCTGGTCGGCGGCGTCGTCGGCTCGCGCGTCTACTTCATCGTCCAGAACTTCAGCGAGGTCAAGCACGACCTGCTCGGCAACCTCTTCTCCGGCTCGGGGCTGGTCTGGTACGGCGGCGCGATCGGCGGCGCCCTTGCCGTCCTCGCTTGGGCCTGGTATCGCGACTTCCTCGGTCTGGCGCTGCTCGACTTGGCGGCCCCGGCGCTGGCGCTGGGCTACGCGATCGGTCGCTGCGGTTGTCAGCTCTCCGGCGACGGCGACTACGGCAAGCCTTGGAACGGGCCCTGGGCGATGTCCTACCCGGACGGCACCGTGCCGACCGACCGTACCGTCCACCCGACGCCGGTCTACGAGACGCTGGCGATGGGTCTCGGCGCCTGGATCCTCTGGCAGCTGCGCGACCGGGTGCGGACCGGGGTCTTATTCGCTCTCTATCTCCTCTACGCGGGGACGGAGCGTTTCCTGGTCGAGTTCCTGCGCCGTAACAAGGAGGTCGCGCTGGGATTGACCGCGGCACAGCTGGAGAGTGTGGGGATGATGGTGGCCGGAGCGATCTGGATCGCTATCGTGGTTCGTCGGCACGGAGGCATCGGGCGCGAAGCGGCGAACGGTGCGGTGGGAGTCACCGCTTAGGCGGGGCCAGCCGCGTTTTCGGTGCTATCTTGCGCAAAATCTTTGGAGCGGTTTCTCAAGGGAGGGTATGGCGGTAATGGCGGCAATTGACGTACAGAGCGAGGGTCCTTCGGCTCGCACCGTGGGTGCG
>JBQCCT010000238.1:0-2722 GCA_051961955.1 Solirubrobacterales bacterium | reverse complement strand
GACGTCAGCGATCCGGAGGACCCCAAGGGAATCTTGATCAACCACGCCCATGGCAACGAAAACCAGCCGGTCGAATCGATCGCCTTCTCTCCCGAAGGGTCATGGATCGCCACCGGCGGCCAGGACCAGCAGATCGTGCTGTGGAGATTGACCGAACACGACTCTGGGCACATCACTGTGGATCAGACTCCGGGCCCGCTGCTGCAGGGGCAGACGGTTCTCTCCTTGGCGTTCAGCCCCGACGGGTCGACCCTCGCCGCTGGGGATACCGGCGGCATCATCTGCCTCTACGAAGTTGCCAACCGGCGTGCGATCGGCGCCCGCTCCTGCCTCGTCGGCAACTACACCACGGGCCTCTCTGAAGGCGGGATCGAAGACCTCGAATTCGCCCGGCTCGACAATGGGAAGACCGCCCTGCTGAGCACTGGCAGTGGCCAGCAGATCGTCGCCTGGAACTCGCTGCTCTGGAACCTGAGTGAAAGCGATCAGGTCGAGGAAGCGGTAGAAAGGAGCGTCTGCTCACTGACCAAGCGCAATATGACCCCAGATGAGTGGTACTCGGTCTTCGCTTCCACCGAACTCGGTGAGGAGCCCCAGGAAACCTGTCCCCAATACGCACCTCACTGATGCGCGCTGAACCCGACCCTACGACCTCGCCGGCCTGGGCCAGGCTGCAGGACCAGCTCACGTGGTACGACAAGAAGAGCCAGGTCAACCAGAGTCGGTTCAAGCTGCTGAAGGTCTGTCAGATCGTCACTGCCGCCGCGATTCCAGTGGCGGCGGGGGTGTCGGCGCCCGCCTGGCTCGTGGGTGGGGCGGGGGCTTTCATCGTCGTGCTCGAGGGCCTGCAACAGCTCGAGCAGTACCAGCAGAACTGGACCAGCTACCGCTCCACTTGCGAGCAGCTCAAGCACGAGCAGTTCCTCTTCCTCTCCCGGGCCGGGCCCTACGCCGACGTCCCCGACGCCGAAGCTGTCTTGGCCGAGCGGGTGGAGAGCCTCGTCTCCCAAGAGCACGCCGCCTGGGTCGCCAACCGCGAAGACGCGAAGAAGGGGCTGGAAGAAGGCTGAGAAATACATTTGTGGAGATGCACGTCTCCTCGGATGTAGAAGCCGTCACCTCCAGCACCCGCTCCCCGGCCGTAGATCGGCGGCCTCCAGCATCCAAGACCCTTGCCTCCCGCGAAGCCCCCCGTGAGCCTAGCGCCCTCTTGCGAGCGCGCAAGCCCGGTGCCTCCTGGCTGCACAGCCACTACATTTGAGCCGCATGGCAGAGCTGATCCTCTACGCAATTCCCGCCTTCGTGCTCCTCCTCGTCGTCGAGCTGCTCTCGTTCAAGTACGCGCGGGACGAGGAGCTGGTCGGCTACGAGCTGCGCGACACGCGGACCAGCCTGACGATGGGCGGCGGCAACGTCGCCATCAACGCGGTCTGGAAGCTGGTCGTGATCGCGATCTACGCTGGCCTCTACGAGCTGACGCCGCTGCGGATGCCGGCCGACGAGTGGTGGACCTACGTCTTGCTCTTTTTCGCCGACGACCTCGCTTACTACTGGTTTCACCGCATCCATCACGAGGTGCGGGTCTTCTGGGCCAGCCACGTCGTCCATCACTCCTCCCAGCACTACAACCTCTCGACTGCGCTGCGGCAGACCTGGACGCCGATGACGGCGCTGCCGTTCTGGGCGCCGCTGGCGCTGGTCGGCTTCGCGCCCTGGATGATCCTCACCCAGCAGGCGATCAGCCTGATCTACCAGTTCTGGATCCACACCGAGCGGGTGAAGAAGATGCCGGCCTGGTTCGAGTTCGTCTTCAACACGCCCTCGCACCACCGCGTCCACCACGGCGCCAACGAGGTCTACCTCGACCGCAACTACGGCGGCATCCTGATCGTCTGGGACCGTCTCTTCGGCAGCTTCCAGGGCGAGACCGAGCGCCCCCGCTACGGCCTCACCAAGAACATCCGCACCTTCCGCGCGACCCGCGTCGCCTTCCACGAGTTCGCCGCGATCTGGCAGGACGTGCGCAAGGCCACCAGCTGGCGCCACCGCCTCGGCTTCGTCTTCCGCGGCCCCGGCTGGTCACCCGACGGCAACGGCGGCGGCACTCGAGGTTGAGGCACTCGCCAGCAAGTGATTTCCCCTCGTTAACCGCAGTACGAGGGTCTCCGCAAGAAGGGGATGAGCAAGGAACGGGCGGCGAAGATCGCCAACTCATCTGGCTCCTCGAAGCGGGGCGGCAAGAACTCTTCCTGAGGGTCTCAGGCAGGGATTGCGGCATATCCGAACGCGAGAATGCGTGTTTGACCCGATCCCTGGCGTCCGCTGGGTCCCTAGGGTGACAAGCGATGGTTCTATAACCAGTCAGTCGTAAACAACGAACTGTCAGGAGCGGCGGCGGCGCGAAGCACTTCGGGCCATCGTCGCTCCTTTTCGTTAGCGCGAATGCGCGGGGGACCGGATCAGATCAGCGGCTTTTTCGGCGATCATGATCGTCGGCGCGTTGGTGTTGCCGCTAGGGATCAGCGGCATCACCGAGGCGTCGACGACGCGGAGGCGGTCGAGGCCGTGGACCCGGAGGGCGGGGGAGACGACGGTGTCGGGACCCGTGCCCATGCGGCAGGTGCCGACCGGGTGGTAAAGGAGCTCGGCGCGGCGGCGGACGTCGGCGGCGAGCGCCTCGTCGGTGTCGGCCTCGGCGCCGGGGAAGAGCTCGCGGCCGAGC
>JBQCCT010000237.1:0-3019 GCA_051961955.1 Solirubrobacterales bacterium | reverse complement strand
CGTGAGAAGCCGTCGGTGGGGGCGGAGATCGTCTGTCCCTGGTCAAGCTTCACTTCCTCGTTGCCGGTCACCGTCGCCGGCATCAGGTTGGAGACGCCGATGAAGCCGGCGACGAAGGTCGTGGTCGGGCGGTCGTAGACCTCCTCCGGCGCCGCGACTTGTTCGACCCGGCCGCGGTTCATCACCGCGATCCGGTCGCTCATCGTCAGCGCCTCCTCCTGGTCGGGGGTGACGTAGACGAAGGTGATGCCGACGTCACGCTGGATCCGCGTCAGCTCCACCTGCAGGCCCTTGCGCAGCTTCAGGTCGAGCGCTCCGAGCGGCTCGTCGAGGAGCAGGACCTTCGGCAGGTTGACCAGCGCCCGCGCCAGCGCCACCCGCTGCTGCATCCCGCCCGAGAGCATCGAGGGGCGACGGTTGCCCTCGGAGGCCAGCCCAACCCGCTCCAGCTCGGCGGCGACCCGCTGCCTGATCTCCTCCTTCGGCACTTTTTTGCGCTTCAGCCCGAAGGCGACGTTGTCCTCGACGCTGAGGTGGGGGAAGAGCGCGTAGCTCTGGAAGACCGTGTTCGTCGGGCGCCTGTGTGGCGGCAGCTGCGCCACGTCCTCGCCCTCGATCCGGATCTCGCCCGCGCTCGGCCGCTCGAAGCCGGCGATCATCCGCAGCGTCGTCGTCTTGCCGCAGCCGCTCGGGCCGAGGAAGGTGAAGAACTCACCCCGCGCCAGCTCCAAGCTGAGGCCGTCGACGGCGACCAGCTCGTCAAAGCGCTTGGTGACGTTACGGAGCTCGACGCTCGAGGTCTCTCCGTGGGCGTCCATCTATCCCTGTTGCCCTCCTTTGGGTGGCAAGCCACTACCCGAATGTGCGGCTGTCTACCGCGAAGGTAAGCCCCGGTGGAGGACTGCGCAAGGGGCGAATGTCCTAAAAGCACAGGAGTAGCTTGTACAGCACGTACAAGCGCGAGCCCAGGCCTTGACCCAAAGACCACTTGCGGATGTTGGATTTTGGCTCTAGCGTTGTCCATAACGTCGTAATCGAGGAGGAGGTCGGGATGGCGACCGCGTCGCAGGCACCCGCAGGAATCGATCTTCAACAGCTGGCTCGCCAGCACCTCTGGATGCACTTCTCGCGGATGGGCGCCTACGGACCCGATCACGAGGTGCCGATCATCACCCGCGCCGACGGCTGCTACGTCTACGACGAGCACGGCAACCGCTACCTCGACGGCCTCTCCGGCCTCTTCTGCGTCAACGCCGGCCACGGCCGCACCGAGTACGGCGAGGCGGCGGCCCGCCAGGTCGAAGAGCTCGACTTCTACACGCTCTGGAGCTACGCCCACCCGCGGGCGATCGAACTGGCGGCGCGGATCGCCTCGCTTGCCCCCGGCGACCTCAACCGCGTCTTCTTCACCTCGGGCGGCTCGGAGGCGGTCGAGTCGGCGCTGAAGCTGGCCCGCAACTACCACCGGATGCACGACAAAGGCCAAAAGCACAAGGTGATCGCCCGCGAGGTCGCCTACCACGGCACCTCCTTCGGGGCGCTCTCGGCGACCGGCATCACCGACCTGCGCAGCCAGTTCGAGCCGCTGACCCCGGGTGGCTGCCACGTCCCCAACACCAACATCTACCGCTGGCCCGAGGACCGCGACCCGCTCTGGGCGGCGGACGCGATCGAGGAGCGGATCGTCTTCGAGGGGCCGGAGACCGTCGCCGCAGTGATCCTCGAGCCGGTGCAGAACGCCGGCGGTTGCTTCGTCCCGCCCGATGGCTACTTCCAGCGGGTGCGTGATATCTGCGACCGCTACGACGTGCTGATGATCTCCGACGAGGTGATCTGCGCCTGGGGTCGTCTCGGCCACTGGTTCGGCTGCGAACGCTTCGACTTCGTCCCCGACCTGATCACCGTCGCCAAGGCGATCACTTCGGCCTACGCGCCGATGGGCGGCGTGATCGCCTCCGACAAGGTCGCCGAGCCCTTCATGCAGGGCGACGCCTCCTTCGCCCACGGCTTCACCTTCGCCGGGCACCCGATCGCCGCCGCGATCGCGATGGCGAACCTCGACGTCTACGAGCGCGAGGACCTCTGCGGGCACGTCCGCGCCAAGGAGGGGGAGTTCCGCCAGATGTTGGAGAGCCTGCACGAGCTGCCGATCGTCGGCGACGTGCGCGGCGCCGGCTACTTCCACGCGGTCGAGCTGGTCAAGGACAAGGAGACGAAAGAGAGCTTCAACGACGAGGAGTCGGAGCGGCTGCTGCGCGGCTTCCTCTCCGGCGAGCTCTACAAGCGCGGCTTGATCTGCCGGGCCGACGACCGGGGCGACCCGGTGGTGCAGCTGGCACCGCCGCTGATCGCTGACACCGAGCAGTTCGAAGAGATCCACGACGTCCTCCACGCGGTTCTCGCGGAGGCCTGGGACCAGGTCGTCAAGTAGGAGCGGCCATGCTCACCGTCCAGAGCCTGCTCGACGAGCTCGACCTCGAGCTGGCGGCCGGCGCGAACGGCGCCGCGGCGCCGGTGCGCTGGGTCCACATCTCCGAGCTGCAGGATCCGACGCCCTGGCTCTCCGGCGGCGAGCTGATGCTGACCACCGGCATCCCGCTCGACACCGCCGCCAAACAGCGCGCCTTCGTCCGCATCCTCGCCGACCGCAACCTCGCCGGCCTCGGCTTCGGTACCGGCTTCAACCACAAATCACTGCCCAAAGCGCTGGTCGACGAGGCCGAGAAGCGGGACTTCCCGCTTTTCGAGGTGCCCTACTCGGTCCCGTTCATCGCGATCACCGAGAAGGCATTCGCGAAACTGGTCAACGAGCAGTACGAGGTGCTGCAACGGGGCATTGCCGTGCAGCGGCGGCTCGAGCGGCTGGTCCTGGAGGAGCGTGGACTGGAGGAAATCGCCGCCACCATCGCCTCCGCCGTCGGCGGCACGGTCGCGGTGCTGGACAGCCGCGGCGAGCGGCTGGCCGGACGCGGCTTTCGACGCCAGCTCTCGACCGACGCGATTACCGCAATCCGCAAGG
>JBQCCT010000236.1:0-9894 GCA_051961955.1 Solirubrobacterales bacterium | reverse complement strand
AGATGATCGGCGGAATCTGTAAACGGCTGCGCGCCAGCCGCCGCCTCACCCATCACCTGCAGGGGCTGGTCCTGCACCACCTGCGGCTTGGTTTCATGATCGCGGAGATGCCGCTCTCGCCGCGCCGCGTCCACGCCTATCTACGGGCGACCGAACCCGTCACCGTCGATGTCACCCTGCTCACGGTCGCCGACCGTCTCTCGGCTCGTGGCTCTGGCCCAATCGCCGCTCCCGAGATGGTCACCGCCCACCTCCAGCTGGCGTGCGAGATGATCGCCGCCGGCCTCGACTGGCGCCGCGAGGGACCGCCGAAACCGTTGCTGCGGGGAGACGAATTGGCGACGGAGCTGGGGATTGAGCTGGGCCCGGAGCTGGGCGTGGCGCTGGCCGAGCTGGAGGCGGCGCAGTATGCAGGCGAAGTGACGGACCGCGCCGGCGCGCTCGAACACCTGCGCCGTTAGATACGCTCCCCGCCGCATGGCCAAAGAGGAAAAGATCGAAATGGAGGGAGAGATCACCGAGGCTCTCCCCAACACGATGTTCCGCGTCAAACTCGACAACGGGCACGAAGTGCTCGGTCACATCTCGGGCAAGATGCGCCGCCACTACATCCGCATCCTCCCAGGCGACCGCGTGAAGATTGAGCTCTCCCCGTATGACCTCGATCGAGGGCGAATTACCTACCGCTACAAATAGAGCGGTTTCGGGTCCGCCAACTCGGCGACTAGTGCCGACCAGGCAAAGTCCTTCGCGCCCATGCCTTTCCCGTCGCGTGGGTCGTAATACTCGCGCAGGCCTTCGCGGGCGACGGCGGCGATGACGCCGGTGGTCAACTGCTGTGCCTCCGCCTCGTAGCCGAGGCGGCGGACGCCGAGCCCAACCAGCCAGGCGGAGTTGACCCAGGTGGGACCGCGCCAGTAGCGGCGGACCGGCCCGCGGCCGTCGCCGGCTTCGTGGCCTGGCTCGTCGACCGCGACCGAGGGAGGCGCCACCGGCGTCCAGAACTCGTCTTTGCTCAGCAGGTGCTCCTCGACCAGCCGCCGCCCGATCTCCTCCGGCAGGTCGGGCAGCGCCAGCGGCGCCAGCGAGGCCCACGTCTTCACGCCGGGGCGGGCGCCGCCCGGCTGGACCTCGTCGAGGAAGAGCCCGCGCCGCTCGTCCCAGAGCCGCTCGACCAGGGCTGGCGTCGCCGACGGCCGTCCCGCCGCCTGTAGCGAGAGCGACCAGAGCGTGTTGACAAGGACCTCGCAGAGGACCGGTCCGCCGGCGTCGCGGATGCGCCGCGCGTCCCAGCCGAAGCGGCGGTTGCGGTGGACGAGCAGCGGGAAGAGGGGCCGCGCGTTCGCTCGTCGGCCCCAGACCGGGTCGAACTTAGGTGAGGCGTCGAGGCCGGATTCGTCGGGCTGGACGATCCAGAGCAGCCCGTCACCCTCAAGGTCGCGGTTCGCCGCCAGCCAGTCGAGGTGTGCGCCGATCCGCGGCTCCTCGTTCGTGTCGCCCACAGCGATTCTCCATGCCCAGGCCAGCAGCGGCGGTTGGATCGTCTCGGTCTGCAGCGCTCGCCGCGAGATGACGTTGTAGAAGAGCAGCCGCAGCGGGGAGACGGGTTTTCCCCAAAAGATCGTGTGGCCGACGAAGCCGTCCGCCCGCTGAGCGGCGAGCAGGCTCTCCAGCTCCGCCCTCGCCCGCGTCGGGTCGAAGCGCCGCCAGACGATCGCCGCGAAGCACGAGTCCCAGTACCACTGCCACGGGTAGCGGCCGGGGCTGGGCTGGGTGTAGCTGTAGGGGGTCCCGTCCCGCTCGCCTTCGACCCAGTTCCGCTCCAGTACCGCCCGCGCCGCCTCGATCGCCGACGGGCCGATTTCACGCCATATAGGCGTATTTTCGGTCCGTCGATCCGTCACGCGTTGGTGCGCCGCATCTCGCGCAGCGCCAAGAAGCCTAATACCGCCAGTAGCCCAGCCACGGCCAGCAGGCCAGGCCAGGTGTCGGCCCACGTGACGCTGCCGACGAAGCCCTGCCGCGCCGCTTCGACCACGTGGCTGACCGGGTTGATCTTGGCGACCTCTTCCAGCCACGGCTGCAGCAGTTCCTCCGGGGCGTAGGCGGGAGTGAGCAGGATCAGCGCCATCATTCCCGCCTGCATCAACGGTGCCGCCGACTGGCTCTTGTAGTGGAGCGCCAGCATCGAGCCCCAGCAAGCGGCGACCGCGGCCATTGCCGCGACCATCAGGTAACAGATCAGGAGGCCGTCGACACCTGGCCAATGCGCCCCGAGGACGAAGGCGATCGCCAGCACGAAGGTCGCCGGGATCAGCGCCCGCGCGCTTGCCGCCAGCACGTTCCCCGCCAGCAACACCCAGCGCGGGGCCGGGGAGACGAGCAGGCGGTCGACCCAACCCTGCTCGTAGTCGCGGGCGAGGTTGACCCCGGCGGCGGCGCCGGTGAAGCCGGCCCCCTGCAGCATGCTGACCGGGACGATGAAGCTCTCGTAGGAGTTGGTGTTGAAGCCGTTCAGGTGGATCAGACCGCCGAAGACGCCGTTGAGGCCGAGGAAGAAGATCGTCGGCGCCAGCACCCCCGGGATCGCCGCTCCCGGCACCCGGACCAGCTCGTTCTTGGCGCGCACGATCAGGGCGCTGATCGTCGTCAGGTTGGTGCGCCAGGCCGGCGTGGCCGGCGCCCTGGCGGTGAGCGTTTCGGTAGCCACCTAGCCCACCCGCAGCCGGTGTCGCAGGGCGCGGGCGCTGAGGACGAGGCCAAGGACGACGATCCCGGCGATCGCCGCCACCGCCTCCAGCGTCTGGGTGGCGTCGATGCCGGCGATGATCGGCTCGCGCACCCCTTCGACGATGAAGCTGAACGGGTTGTATTCGGCGATCGTCTTCGCCGGCTCGATCATCAGCTCCTGCGGGAAGAAGGCGGAGGAGAGGAAGAGGACGACGAGGACCAGCGGGAAGAGACCCTGGACGACGCTGGCGCTGCCGGTGCGCAGGGCGATCGCGGCGCCGATGCCGCCGACCGCCAGCGCCGAGGCGGTGATCAACGCCATCGACAGCAGCGCCCCGGGGACACCGCCCTCGATGTGGGCGCCGAAGATCAGCCCGAGCGCGAAGAACCAGACCGAGGCGAAGAGCCCCAGCGCCGCCGTCCCGGCCAGCCGCCCGAGGACGATCGCGAAGCGTGGGATCGGGGCGGTGAAGAGGCGGTCGGTGAAGCCCATCTCGATATCGACCGCGAAGGCGATGCCGCCGCTGTTGCCGGCCAGCATCATCGCCTGCATCATCGAGCCGGCGAGCATGAACTGGAGGAAGCTCTGGACCGGCGGGAAGCCGGGCAGTTCGATCCCGGCACCGGCGCCACCGGTCTGAATCGCCAACAGCAGGGTGGGAAAGACGATGATCGGCGAGATCAGCTGCGGGCGGCGGAAGGTCTGGCGGATCGAGCGGCCCCCCAGCGCCCGTACCACCCGCGCGCTGACGGCGAGGTTGCTCATGCCGGCGTCGGCTCCTCGTCCTCGCTGGGCTCGCCCTGCTGCTCCTCGCGTTCGAGGTGGTGGCCGGTCTTGGTGACGAAGACGTCGTCGAGGGTCGGCCGCACCAGCTCCAGCGACTCGACCCCGATTCCCGCTTCATCAAGGGCGCGGACGACGCGGGGGATGTCGGCGGCGCCGTGCTCGACCTCGAGCAGCACTCGTTTCGCATCCTTCGGCGGCAGCAGCCTGCCGAGCTCGCGACAGATGCGCTCGGCGGCGGCGATCGAGCCGGCGCCGACCAGCAGCTCGACGTGCGGATTGCCGACCTCGCCCTTCAGTGACTCCGGCGTCCCCTCGGCGACGATGCGGCCGCTGTCGATGATCCCGACGTTGTCGGCCAGCTGGTCGGCCTCCTCCAGGTACTGGGTGGTGAGGAAGACGGTGGTGCCGTCGTCGTTCAGCGCCCGCACCTCCTCCCAGATCGTCTTACGGCTGACGGGATCCAGACCGGTGGTCGGCTCGTCGAGGAAGAGAACGCGCGGTTCGTGGACCAGGGCGGCGGCGAGGTCTAGCCGGCGCTGCATGCCGCCGGAGTAGGTGCCGACGCGGCGGTCGGCGGCGTCACTGAGGTCGACCCGTTCCAGCAGCTCGTCGGCGCGCTTGCGGCCGGCGGCGGTCGGCAACCCCTGCAGCGTCGCCTGCAGGCGGATCAGCTCGCGGCCGGTCATCAGCGGGTCGAGCGCCGCTTCCTGCAGGGCGACGCCGATCGAGCCCCGCACCTGGCGCGCCTCGCCGACCACGTCGTAGCCGGCGACGCCGGCGCGGCCGCCGGTCGGCAGCAGCAGCGTCGTCAGCATCCGCACCGTGGTCGTCTTGCCGGCGCCGTTGGGGCCGAGGAAGCCGTAGATCTCGCCCTCGTCGACGGCGAGGTCGATCCCCTGCACGGCGAGGATGTCGCCGAAGGCGCGCTGTAGTCCCTCGACGACGATCGCCGGCACGCCTAGGCCTCCTGGGTCTCGGCGGCGAGCGGCGGCAGGGCGTCGACCCAGCGGCGGCCGTTGGCCCGCTCCAGCGTCTCGGCGGCGTCGAGCAGCAGCTCGTCGCGTCCCCAGGCGGCCTGCAACTGAAGGGCAATCGGCAGCCCTTCCGAGCTGCCGACCGGGACGCTGACGGCGGGGATGCCGGTGAGGTTGGCGAGGGCGCCGCCGCGGACGTTGGCCTGGTCGGCGGTGACGGTGGCGGAGGGGAGCTCGACCAGCGGCGCCTCCAGCGGTGGCGCTACCGCCGGCACCGTCGGCCAGGCGATCACGTCGACGTCGGCGAAGACGGCGGCCAGGCGCCGGCGGGCGATCGTTCGCAGCTGCGCGGACTTCACGGTCGCCGCCGCCGGCAGCAGGATCCGGTACTTGAGCAGGCCGCGGCCGAGCGGGCTCAGCTCGGGATCGAGGTGGTTGAGGCGCTCGCGCGTGACGTTCTCGAGGCTCTCGCCGTTGGCGATCAGGACCGTGGCCAGGGTCGCCGCCGCCAGTTCGGGAAGCTCGATCTCGCGCACCTCGCCGCTGGTCTCGCGGCGCAGATCCTCGATTGCCGTCTCGCAGGCCTCGCGCACCGCCGGAGCCGCGTCCTCGGAGACCTCGTCGCGAATCACGCCGATCCGCAATCCCTGGACCTCGCCCGCGCGCAGCTCCTCGCCGAACAACACAGAGCCGAGCAGGCGACAGTCGGCGGCGTCCACACAGAGGGGACCGGAGACGATCGTGCTCGAGACCTTGGCCATGTGGTGGCCCTCCATCGCCGAGCGGCCGAAGGTCGGCTTCAGCCCGGTGAGGCCGCAGTAGGCGGCCGGGTAGCGGATCGAGCCGATTCCGTCGGCGCCGACCGCGCCGCCGACGAGCCGGGCGGCGACCGCGGAGGCGGGGCCGCTGGAGGAGCCGCCGGGGCAGCGCTCGGGGTTCCAGGGGTTGCGCGCCGGGCCGTAGACGGAGACGTTGCCGGTGCTGCTGGCGCCGAGCTCGTGCATATTGCCGACGCCGACGATCGTCGCCCCGGCGTCGCGCAGGGCGCGGTAAGGGCCTGACTCGCCGGGTGCTGGCTCGGCAAGCATGTCGGCGGCGCCGAAGCGCTGCGCACGCCAGGGGAGCGGCCACTCGTCCTTGATCACCACCGGAACGCCCTGCAACGGACCCGGGGGCGCGGCCGCCAGCATCTCCCGCGAGCGCTCGGGGAAGGTCTCGACGACTGCATTGAGCGCCGGGTTGCGCTCCTCGATCCGCCGCAGCGTCGCCTCCAGCAGCTCGGCAGCGTCGGCCTCGCCGGTGGCGATCGCCCGCGCCTGCTGCCGCAGCGAGAGGTCGCTCATCGCTCCTCCGGCGCCCGCGAAAGGTCGGCCGCCCGCTCAATCGGCGTCTCGCCGATGTCGAGTTCGAGCAACTCGAGGATCGGCGGCCAGAACATCTCGTGGGCGGCGCGCATCACCGCCAGCTCGATCTCGTCCGCCTCGATCCCGAAGGCGGCGATCGCGGTGCTGATGAAGTCGTTTGCGTTGCTTGATGCCTCCATCTGGAGCCGGACCCTACCGGGGTGACCTGACCGGGATCGTGCAAATGCCCCTACAGCGCCGCATCCAGCCGAGGCGGACGGCAAGATTGGCGCCGCAACTGGGGTTAGTGCCCCGTGTTGGCAGAACGATGCGATTCGCAGCGACGAAAATCCCGAGCAGGCGCGTCTGGGCACTGATCGCCGCCGCCTGCCTGCTGGCGGCGCTGATCGCGATCGTGGCGCCCCGTGAGGCCAACTCGGCCCCGCTGCGCGTGGTGGTGCTCGGTCAGACCTCGGAAACGCCGCCGGCCTCCTGCCCGGGAAAGATCGTCAACAACGTCGAGATCACCCCCTGTCGGGTGGAGGGACACGTGACGGGATTCCAGTCGATCGCCGACGGCGTCGCCCGACCTTACGAGGCGCCCTTCGAAGGCAAGATCGTCGCCTGGTCGATCACCCTCGCCAAGCCCTCGACCAAGGAAACGAAAACGACCACCGACGAGGTGGGCTTCTTCAACGATTTCCTCGGTTCGCCCTCGGAGGCCCGGATCGGGATCTTGAAGCCGATTGAAGGCACCAAGCCGCCGCAATACAAGTTGGTCCGCCAGAGCCCGATCGAGGTCCTCAACCCCTACTTCGGCAGCACTCCGATCTTTGCCCTTGATCATCCGCTGACCGTCCTCCAGGGCCAGGTCGTCGCCCTCACCGTCCCCACCTGGGCGCCGATGTTCGCCTTCAACGTCTCCGCCGAAAACACCTGGCGGGGCAGCCGCCTACCCGAACACTGCTCCTCCAAGGAAGACATCCAAAGCGGCCACCCCCAGCAGGGCGTGGGCAAGACCAAGACCTACGGCTGCTACTACTCCAACGCGCGTTTGCTCTACACCGCGACGCTCGTCAAGAAGCCGTAGCGATTTAGGCGCCAAATTTTTGCGTTGTGCGCGCCACGTGTGCGCCGAGGCCCTTCAGCATCGGCGCGATGCTCGCATGAGTTCTTTCCGCTGAACTACCGGGTGGTCCGCCAGTCCGGCTCGCATCGTCGTCTGGAAGCTAAGGCCGCCCCTCGTTCAGTTTCGCCTTTCACGACAAAGCCACGATCAGGCCCGCCCTTGTTCGCAAGATTCTCACCGAGGACGTCGGACTTGCTGCGGACGAGGCCCGGAAGCTACTCTGAGAGGGAGGACCGAATGGAAACCGTGCGCATCATCTATCACCACGAAGGCGGCAGTTGGTGGGCCGAGTCACCGGACGTAGAGCGCTGGTATGCGGCCGGAGACAGCTACGCAGAGTCGCCAAACTGGCCGAGGAGGGCATCCCCTTTGCGCTCGGCCACGAGGCCAAGCTGGAGCATTTCGTTCCAGTAGGCGAGCATGTCGCCGCCTGAATAGAGGGCCGTCACTCGGCCCTATTGTCGAAGGGGCGGCTACGCTCACGGCCTGTCGGCAGCAGAAATCATTTCCGTCGTCGTTGCCCTGACGGCACTCTTGGAGCGGCTGTCGTTCTTTGCCCACTTCGATGTGACGCCAAGCTCGGCCCTCATGTTCGCAATCGGCGCGAGAGAGCGGAAGGGCCGACCGGAGGGGTCCATGTTCAGGCTTGACGGCACCCCGCTGACCTGGCCCCGAACCATCGAGCCAGGCGACGTGAGGGCTCTCGAACTCGATTTCGAGATGGGGGGCGACCTGCTCCGTGCTCGTGACGAGGGGTGGGACGACCTGACGCCGATCGCCGAACTCGTGGCGCAGCTTGAGTGGGTTTCGATCAGCGTCTACGCGACGTACCGGGCAAGTGGCGGGCTCTCATCCCGATGGGCTGGCTACCTGTTCAGGCAGCGGGTCGAGAGTGGGAATTTCTACCTCTCTGGCGCGGCGCTTCGCCGAGCAGCGTCGTCTTACTGGTTGGAGATCGGCCGCGAAGACCTCGCCAAGATCGTGGACGCGAGCTTCACCGGCCGCGACGTAGACCAGCTCTAGACGACTCTCATCCGCGATGACGGTGGCCACGCTGGAGATCACTTCTTTGGCAGGTGGCAGCGAAACGGTCTTCTACCTGACCTCTTTTGCCAGTCTGGCTGTCGGGATCTGGTGGGAAGCGCGAAGGGGAGCGCTCTAAAGCGCTTCTTGGCGGAGCCCGCAGTAGGGGCAGTCGCTCACATCCAGGCCGATGAGCTGGTCGCAGCGGCGGCAGGCGCGGAGGTTCTCGGGCGAGCGGGGGAGGGACGAGACGGAAGGGGCGAGCGGGAGGACCGCTGCCACTGGCTCCATCTCCTCGCCGGTCTCGCGGTCGGCGTAGACCGAGCCCGGTTCGGCGTGGGCGATCGCCTCGCGACCTGAGGCCGCGGCGCGCATGCGGTAGAGCTGCTTCTCGTTCATCGCCTCGAAGACTATTAATTTGGGCGGAGGATGAAGGTCCTCGTCTTCCACGGCTACATGCTGCGCGGCACCGGCAGCAACATCTACAACGCCAACCTGGCGCGGGCGCTCGCACGACTCGGCCACGAGGTGCACCTGCTTTGCCAGGACCGTGAGGCGCGGATCGAGGGCGTGCAGATCCACAACCCCGATATCGGCGGCCTGCTGCCCGTATACGTGCGTGACCCCTATGAGGGGTTCGAGGTCAAGACCTTCCCGGAGCTGACTGAGGCCGAGCTCGACGGCTACCTCGCTGCCAACGTCGCCGCCGTGCGGCAAGTCGCCGAGGCGGCCGGCGGCATCGATGCCGCCCTCGCCAACCACCTGGTGATGGGGCCGGCGATCCTCGCCCGCGCCGGCGTCGCCCCCTTCGCGGCCAAGATCCACGGCTCCGCGCTCGAGTACACGGTCAAGCCCCACCCCCGTTTCCTGTCCTACGCCCGCGAGGGGATGGAGGCCGCCAGCGGTGTCCTCGTCGGCTCGGCCCACACGGCCGAATCGCTGTGGGAGACCCTCGATCTTCCCGGCTTGCCGGAGAAGACCCGGCTCGGCCCGCCCGGAGTCGATGTCGAGGAGTTCCACCCCACCGAAGGGCGCGAGCCGCTGGTCGCCTTCGTCGGCAAGTTCCTCGTCTCCAAGGGGCTCGACCTGTTGCTCGCCGCCTGGCCGCTGGTTCATGGGGCCCACCCAGGCGCGCGCCTGCAGGTCGCCGGCTTCGGCGCCTACGAGGAGGGGCTGCGACGGCTGCAGACGGCGCTGGGGCGGGGTGACCTCGATGACGCCCGCGAGGTGGCCCACCTCGGCTGGGCCCTGGAAGGCGGGGAGGAGAGGTCCCTGCCGATCCTCTCCGCTTTCCTCGCCGATCCGCCCCCCGGCTATGCCGAGATGGCCCACGCCGCCGCCGGCTCCGCCGAGTTCATCGGCCGCCTCGAACACGACGAGGTCGCCTCCTTCCTGCCGCGGGCCCAGGCCTTAGTCATGCCCAGCACCTTCCCCGAGGCCTTCGGCATGGTCGCCGTCGAGGCCGCTGCCTGCGGCGCCCTGCCGATCACGGCCGGGCACTCCGGGATGCTCGAGGTATCCCGCCAGCTCCGCTCAGTCCTGCCCCGGCAGATCGGGTCGCTCACCTCCTTCCCGGTCAAGCCGGGAGCGGTCGAGGCGATTGCCGCCCGCCTCAATGCCTGGCTTGCCCTCCCCGAGGCAGAACGCGAAACGGCTCGCGCCGCCCTAGTCGAGGTCGTCGCGGGGCTCTGGAGCTGGGAGGGAGTGGCCCGCTGCGTGCTCACCGCTGCCGCCGGGAACCTCGACGAATTGCCGCCTGCGGTGGCCTAGTGCGGAGCGTCACCTGGCCCCGCAAAGCCTCCCGCCGCCGCTTCAATAGAATGCCCGCCGCCCCAATGTACGGCCGCCTGCCCATAGTCAAGATGCTGCTCGCGACGATCACCCTCGGCACGGTGATGTCGGTGGTGA
>JBQCCT010000235.1:0-4045 GCA_051961955.1 Solirubrobacterales bacterium | reverse complement strand
GGGTCGCCCTCGATCGCCTCCACCGGCTGTTCGACGCCGACGTGGGAGAGCCACTGCATCGCGTGTTCGTAGCTGAGCCCGCGGGCCGCGGCCAGCCGTCCCGCCAGCGCCTCGAGGCCCGAGTGCGAGACGCGGGTGAAGAGGCAGGCGCGGCCGCGCGCCACCGCGAGGTTGGCGACGTCGCCGACATTGCAGAAGAGCACGGCTTCCTGGGCCGGCGCCGCCCCTTCGGCGGGGACGGGCGCCCCGGCGCCGGCGAGGGCGCGGATCATCCCGAAGGCGGCGACGTCGATTCCCACCGGCTCCAGGCCGGCGCGCTGGATCGGGTCGAGGAAGGAGGCGACCATGTCGCGCCGCGCCGCCACCACGACGACGTCGATCTGGGGGGCGGTCCCGTCCTCCCCGGGCACCCCGCCGACGACGTGGTGCTCGAGCACGGCCTGGTCGAGCGGCATCGGCATCTGCTCCTGGGCCTGGAACCGCACCGCCGCGTCGAGCTCCTTCGGGTCCTCGATCGCCGGCAAGCGCAGGGTGCGGACGACGATCCGCTGGTTGCCGACGCCGAGGCGCACCTGCTTCGAGAGCTTGTTTGCGCCGAACAGCGCCTTCAGGCCCGCCGCCAGCGCTTCGGGGTCAGCCACCTCGCCCTCGCCGAAGGCGCCGGGCGGCAAGGGGCCGACCGCAGCGGTTTTCACCGTGACGGCGCCGTTCAGCGCCAGTTCGGTCGCGGCGACGCTGCCGGCCTCGATGTCGAGGCCGACCACGTTGGCCGTCTTCTTGCTCCTGGTAAGGCCCGTGAACGAAGGGGTGCGCAAAGGCATCTCCCCCTTGATCGACAGAAAGGCCGCAGACCTTTCGCCCTGCAATTACCGATTTCTAGGAGAACCTGGACGTCTCTACGAGAAAGTGCCCAAATACCAGTCCACAAGCTGGTTTCCGGCCAGCAGGCCGACCAGAGCCCCGAGCGCGAGGAAGGGGCCGAAGGGGATCGCTTTCTTGCGCGCCGACGCCCCCTCCCGGGCGATCAGCGCCAGCCCGACCACCGAGCCGGCGAGAAGGGCGACCAGCAGGGCGGGGGCGACGTTGCGACCGAGGAAGAACCCCATCACCGCCGCCAGCTTGACGTCGCCCAGGCCCATCCCGGACGGGTAGATCAGCGCCGCCAGGAAGAGCAGGCCGCCCGCGGCGAGGGCCGCGATCGCCCGTTCCGGCAGGCTCGAAGGGTCGAAGATCGCGGCGATCGCCACCCCCGCCACCGCCGTCACCAGCAGGATCTTGTTGGGGATGATCCGCCGCTCGAGGTCGGTGATCGTCACCGCCATCAGCGCCGTCACCATCAGCAGGCCCATCGCCATCTGCGCCGGGTCGTGGCGCAGCACCAGCACCGTGGCGAGGTAGGCGAGCCCGAGCCCCAGCTCGGCAAGCGGGTAGCGCGCCGAGATCGACTCGCCGCAGCAGCGGCCGCGGCCGCGGAGCAGCAGCCAGGAGACCACCGGGATGTTGTCGTAGGCGGCGATCTGGGCGCCGCAGCCGGGGCAGCGCGAGCGCGGCCCGACGATCGATTCCCCTTGCGGGACCCGGTGCGCGACCACGGCGACGAAGCTCCCCGCGATCAGCCCCCCGAGGAAGGCAACCACAATCCCCTCCGCCAGCATCTCAGCCGCCTTCGAGCGGGGTGGTCGTGGCGACTTCGATCCGCGAGCGGTAGTTCGGGTGGTCGTAGAGGATCGAGACCGCGTCTCCCTGGGTTCCCGCCCGTTCGAGGCTGAGCGCCAGGCCGAGCCGCTGTTTTTCTTTGATTATCACCGGCCCGTTGAAGGACATGGTCGTCGTCACCACTTCCCACTTTTCCCGCGGCCAGTATTTGTTGGCGGTCGTCGGCACCCAGGTCCAGTAGGCGGCGCCACCTTGATTGTTGGCGAGCATCGTGTCGGTGAACGAGGTCCCCGATTCTTCGCGCGTGAAGAGGTAGATGCAGAGCTTGCCGGTGTACTGAGAGTCGCTGAGGGCGCGGGTGAAGAAGTCGATCGTCACTTCCCCCGTCCCTTCGCCGGTGGTCATCTTGAATTCCTTCGGCATCGGATCCGTCACCCAGCGGTGCTCTTCCCACGCCGGCGCGGTTTTTCCTTCTTTATAGGTGCAGCCAGCCGATTCCTCACGCCGCAGCTGGATCCCCTTCGCCGTCGCCGGGGTCGGCGTGTTTTCGTAGTTGCTGGAGTAGTCGTAGGTGAGCGGGGTGCTCACGTCTTCGGGAGTCGGATCGGGCGGAGGACCCGTCAGCAGGGTGTCGGGCGCTCCCTTGGTGGTCCCCGTCTGGGACCCGCTGGCGCAACTGCCGAGGGTGTTGTGGAGGGCGTGGTCTGCGGTGATTTCCGCCCGGATGGTTCCCCCCGCAGCCGCGCACGAAGTGTCGGAGAGGAAGAACTGCTGCCCGGTCACCACGCCTTCGGCGCCGGGGATGGGGTTGTCGGCCGCAGAGTGTTCGGGGTTGACGAAGTTGGACTGGACTTCGACGTAGCCGCCGGGGTTGCCGCCCCCCACCTTCGTGTTCAGCTTGACGGCGACGATGATCTGTTTGTAGTCCTGTTCCCCCGGGCAGGTTTCCGAGGAGCAGCTGGTGTCGTTGCGCCAGACGATGTAGCGGTAGACCTTGCCGCTGACGTCGCCGCTGGTGAAGCTCGTCGGCCCTGGGCTGACCACGCCGTGTTCCAGGGTTTCACCTGGATAGCGCACGCCGCCGTTGACGACCATTTCCTTGTATTCGCTCACGGGGCTGCGCCGGATCGCGTATTTGCCGCCGCTGACGCGGAAGCTCGGGTTTTCTTCTTCGCTCGAGTGCGACGGCGCCGCCGTCAACGCAAGTTCTTCATCGGAGAGGCTGCGCAGCACCTCCATTTCCTGTTCGGCCTTGTCGAGCGCCACCTGCGTCGCCTTCGCCCGCTGGTTGTCGAGCGTCGCCGAGGCCAGCACTCCGAAGGTCGCGATGGCGCCCGCCACCAGGATCAGCGCCGCGATCAGCACCTCGACGATCGTGAAACCGTCCTCTCTGTTCGCCGGGGCCCGCATCAGTTGCTCAGGGTCGCGTTACGGAGGCTCGCCCCGTCGGAAACGGTGAGCGCCCCGGAGCCTTCCGGATCGGGGATTTTCAGGGTGACGCCGATGTAGGTCGGCGAAGTGCTCGGCGACCAGTTGAAGACGCTGGAGGCGTTGTTGATGCCGCTGAAGATCGTCGTCGCGGTTCCGGTGTAGACGCCCGGGGCGGCCTCGATCCGCGTGCAGGACGAGCTGGAGCAGGTGTAGGTCACCTCGCATTTCGTTGCGCTGACGCTGCTGGCGGACATCGTGCTGCCGCCGCAGGTGGTGTGCCGGACGTAGGTCTGGAAGGAGATGGAGGAGCTGGTGTATTTGTCGACCACGATGCCGTTGCGGATCTCCCGCGTCATCCGTTCCAGCGCGAAGCGCGCGGTCGCGATGTTGGTCGCCTGCTTTTCGAGCCGGGGCTGGCTGCGCATCGCCCCGATCAGCAGGATCAGCACGCCGCCCATCACCACCACGCCCATCGTCATCGCGACGAGCATCTCGATCAGGGTGAAACCGTCCTCCCCCCGCGCCGCCGGCAGCCGCCGCACCATGCTCACCGCCCCACCACTTTGAAGCGCCGGCTGACCGGGCGCCCCCACTGGCCGGCGGCGCTCTTCCCCTTGACGGCGAAGACGTGCTTGCCGAGCTTGAGGCGCTTCAGCCGGTAGGGGGAGCTGCACCCCTTCCAGGCCTGGTGGTCGATCCTGCAGAAGAACTGGGTGTTCGGCTGTTCGGCCGCATCGACGAACTGGAAGACAGGCCGGCGGAAGTGCGTCCTCGACGCCGGCCCGAGCGTGATGCGGACCAGCGGCGCCACGTAGACGAAGCCGCCGACCTTGATCCCTTCCGAAGAGCCGCCGCCCGTAGGTCCACCCGAGCCGCCACCCGAACCCGAGCCGCCGCTTTCACCACCGGAACCGCCCGAACCGCCGCCCCCTTCTTCTTCGGGCGGCGGGGACGTGCT
>JBQCCT010000234.1:0-6041 GCA_051961955.1 Solirubrobacterales bacterium | reverse complement strand
TCGCCGGTCATCACCAGCAAGCGCCAGCACAGCCCCAACAGCACCAACACGAAACCGACCGCCACCACCCCCACCCAGCAGAGGCCGAGCATCAAGCGCCAGCCAACGATACCCTCGAAGGCGAGCCCGACCAGGTAGGCGACGAGGATGCCGATCGTCACCGCCAACTGGAAGAAGCTGACCAGGCGGCCGCGGCTCTCCGGCGGCGCCACCTCGGAGATGTAGACGGGAGCGGCGGCGGAGGCGAGCCCGATCGCGACGCCGATGACGACGCGAGCCAGCACCAGCACCTCGACCCCCGGCGCGGCGGCGCTGACCAGCGCGCCGACGATGAAGACCGCGGCGGCGACGAGGATCATCAGCCGCCGCCCGTAGGTGTCGGCCGCCGGCCCGGCGATCGCGGCGCCGCCGATCGCGCCGATTGGCACCGCCGCCACGACCAGCCCCTGGGCGAAGCTGCCGAGGCCGAAGTCGGTCTTGATGAAGAGCAGGGCGCCGGCGATGACGCCGGTGTCGTAGCCGAACAGCAGGCCGCCGAGGCCCGCGATCGCCGCGGTCAGGACCACGTTGCGCCGCGCCCGCCGCGCAGACGCCTCTGATCCCTCATTCATCCCAGGGGAGAACCTATCTCCCTGCACCGACGCCGCTTTCAGCGCTGTTTGCGGGAACGTCGTGCGCCTACCCCTAGCGCGATGACGGCGGGGCGGCTAAGTTAACTCCTGTGACCGGGAGAGACCGGTTCCCGCGGAAGCCCAGCGGGAAAGGGTCTCGAAGGTGACGCCACGAGCTTCTAAGCGCGAAGGCTACGCGCGAGGCAGGCACCGAGCGTCGCCCCCGGTCGCATCTCTTTTGTCCGCGGCGTTCTTTACCGTTCAGGGCGGTTTGGGAGCCCTGCCCCTCCCAGCCGGCGACCGGGGCGCGACAACGCCGGGAGCCGGGCGTCGCCGCGATCCCCGTGATCTCTCGCCGCGACTAGCCCGCCCGTCTCCCTCCAAGAGCCTGTCTTAGGATCTTCTAATGAGCTCTGAGGTGCGCTACGAGCGGCAAGGGGCAGCGGCTGTGCTGACGATCGACCGGCCACAGCGGCGCAACGCGATCGACGCGGCGACCGCCCGCGGTCTGCGACAGGGGCTCGACGAGTTCGAAGCCGACGAGGGCGCTCGCGTCCTCATCCTCACCGGCGCCGGCGGCGAGGCCTTTTGTGCCGGCGCCGATCTGAAGGCGATCGATCTCGACGTCGACGATCCCGCTGGGCCCGAGGGCATCACCCGCCTCACCCCGGCCAAGCCCACGATTGCGGCGATCGACGGCTGGTGCCTGGCCGGCGGTCTCGAGCTCGCCCTCTGGTGCGATCTGCGGATCGCCACCCCCGGTTCCATCTTCGGCTGTTTCGAGCGTCGTTGGGGCGTCCCCTTGATCGATGGTGGCACTCAACGTCTGCCACGGGTGGTGGGAATGGGGCGGGCGCTGGAGCTGATCCTCACTGGGCGACCGATCGAGGTCGAGGAGGCGCAGCGGATCGGCCTCGTCAACGAGGTGGTCGAGCCGGGAAAGCACCTGCAGCGCGCCCTTGAGTTGGCGGAGCGGCTCGCCTCCTTCCCCCAGGAGACGATGCTGAGCGACCGCCGAGCGGCGCTCGAGGGGGCCGGGTTACCTCTTGCCGAGGGCTTGGAGTTAGAGCACCGCCTCGGGCGCGAGGTGCTCCCCGTGGCGGTCCAAGGCGCAGCCCGTTTCGCCTCCGGCGAGGGACGCCACGGCAGGGGTGTTTGAGGAGTTAGGTCAGTCTGCTCGCATCTCGGCCGCCGCCTCGTCGGGGCCGAAGTATGGGAGCACGGCGAGGTACATCAACTCCGGCAGCAGCTGCATGAAGTTGCTTGCCTGGTCTCTCGAGAGACGAGTGTGGAGGACCGCGAGGATGCCGGCGACCACCGCCTCGGCGGAGATCTCCGGCGCCATCCCGATGCTTTCCTCGCGCGCTCCATCGATCAGCATCGCCGCCCGCTCCATCGCCTCTGTTCGCTTCTCGACGGCATTGGGTCCAGCGGCGTGCACCTCAACCAGCACTGCCCGCCCTACTGCCGGCTGCTCTTCGAGGAAGCCGAGGAGCCCAGAGAGCGCTCCCCGCAGCTGGCCGCGCCAGGTGGTCTTCCCCGTGGCAGCTTCTCGCATCGCCAGCTCGATCCAGGCGGAGCCGGCATCGATCGCCTGCAGGTAGCAGTCTTCCTTGTCCTCGAAGGAGTCGTAGAAAGCCTGCCTGTAGAGGCCTGCTTCCGTGACCACATCCTGGACCGAGGTCCGCTCGTACCCCTGTGTCCCGACAGCTTCCAGCATCCCCTGGAGCATGCGTTCGCGCTTTCCGATCAAAGTCTCGCTCGGTCTTGGATTGGTTGAGAGAACAGGTTGTCTACCTTTCGGTACCTAAACGGTATCCGGTCAGCGACATGAGTACGAAGGGCGGTGGTGAGGTACGCTTTCGTTCGTGGCCTCAAACTCAACAACGCGTCTACTTCCTGGCAAACAGCCGCTCGCACGGGAGATCGTCGTCCGTCACCAGCGCGAGCGGATCATCACTGCGTTTGCGGCCGAGACCTCAGAGCGCGGCTACCGGACGGTCACCGTTGCCCACCTCGTCAAGCGGGCTGGCATCGCTCGCAAGACTTTCTACGAGAACTTCTCGAGCAAAGAGGATTGCTTTCTGGAGGCGCAGAAATTCGCTATTTCAAGCGCTTTAAAGCGGGTGATCGAGGCGGCAGGACAGAGCGAGAAGTGGCCAGAGCAGGTTGCAGCCGGCCTTGCTGCCTTCCTCGATTACATAGTCGAGGAGCCAGCATTGGCGCGGACCTGCATGGTTGACGCCCTGGCCGCCGGTTCGATCTCAGCCGAGCGCTACGAAGAGGCGCTGCGGCCATTCATCGCCCTGCTCAAACTTGGACGAAGTGTCTCATCGTTGGGCAAGAAATTGCCGGAGACGATGGAGGAAGCGATAATCGGCGGCATCTTCTGGATCATTCATCGACGATTAATTGGATGCTCTGTCGAAAGCGTCCCTGAGCTCCTGCCCGAGATCGTCGAGTTCGCCCTTACCCCCTACCTTGGCGCCGAGGCGGCTCGCGAAGTTTCCGCTGCACAGCAGACTGGTTAGTGGGTCAGAAACAGATGAAATCGTCCAGATCGGTATCGTCGGGTGTCTTGAATGAGTCAGTCAAGCCCTCGGTCGAGTCAGAGTATCCGCCGGAGCTTTCGCGGCTCCCGCCCGGACGACACGGCCTTCCCCGCGAGTTCGTATCTCGCAATCAATACGAGCGCCTGATCGCAGGCCTCGCGGAGGCCGTGGCCGAAAAAGGCTACGCGGGGGCCACGATCGCTGACATCACTCGCCACGCTGCCGTCTCCCGGCGCACCTTCTACGAGCATTTCAACAGCAAAGACGAGTGCTTCGTCGCTGCTTACGAGACGGTGATGACCGAGTTGCGCCAGCGCGTCGGGGAGTCATTTGACCGGGAGGAGGAGTGGCCGCAGGCGGTCAAAGCAGGGATCAGGGCAATGCTCGAGTACCTCGCCGCAGAGCCTCATCTCGCCCGCCTCAGCATGGTTGAGGCGTTGGTCGCGGGCCCGGTGGTGATTGAGCGCTATGACGCTGCGATCCAAAGCCTCGTGCCCTACTTTCAAGCTGGACGCGCGGGACGTTCCGCCGAGGTCCTCGCCGGGCTCTCGCCGACGACCGAGGAGGCGCTCGTCGGCGGCATGGTCTCGCTGATCTCGCGCCGTGTCTTTACCGACCGCACCGAGGAGCTCGAGTCCCTGCTGCCTGACCTGGTCGAGTTCACGCTGACGCCGTACCTCGGCAGCGCCGAGGCGGCCCAGGTCGCCCGCGCGGACTAAGGACCTCTAGAGATTAAGAAGTTTGCGGTTGGGCTCAAGTTTGCTTGAAATGTGCGAACATAGACCCGAACATACGTTCGTATGGAGCTCGCCTGCGTCATCGACAAACGCCTGGCGGCTCAATTGCGCCCGGACCGTGCATGGGGGCTACGGTCCGGGCGCGCCGGTCTTCCCGATCCACTCGAGGCTGGCGAGGCGACCGAAACGATGGTGCGAGCGCTGGAGGCGCGCGGCGCCGCAGTCGAGTCCGAGCAGCCGGGCGAGGCCTTTTTCGCAGTCGACGGTTTGCGCGGTCTCTACGGGGGCGAGGTGGCCGGCGTCCTGGCGGCGGCGCAACGCGCGGCTGGGGACGGGTTCCAGCTCGGCACGGGAAAGACCCGCTTTGCTGCGTTCGTTGCTGCCGTAGGCTGGTCGCGTCCGGTTTCCGTCGTCGCTCTGCGCACGCGGCTCGACGTCTCCGAGCGTGAGGCCGGCGAGCTGATCGAGGCGCTCTCGAGGCTCGGGATCGAGACGCTGCGGGCGTTCTCCCGCCTCTCGGCGGACCAGGTCGCCGACCGCTTCGGACCGCTCGGCCTGCGGGCGCTACGGCTCTGCCGGGGTGAAGAGGAGCCGCTGCGACCGCGGACCCCGCACGAGGAGCTGGCCGAGGAGATCGAGCTGCCGGAGGGGACGGCAGGCCGCCAGCTCGAGCGGGCGTTGGAGCTCCTCGTCGATCGACTGCTGGCGGTCCCGCAGCGCAAAGGCAGGACCTTGCTCGGTCTTCGTCTCGGAGCCGTTCTGGCAAGTGGCGGCAGCTGGAGCGTCGAGCAGGGGCTGGGCCGGCCGAGTGCCTCGCCCCGGGTGCTGCGCAATGTGCTGGCGCCACGGCTCGAGGAGCTTCCAGGGCCGGCGACGGCGTTGCGGTTGCGGGCGGTCGGTCTCGGCCCGCCCGCCCGCGATCAGCTCGAATTCTCGATTGGCGGCAGCGAGCCGCGCCGGCGTCGACTGGGCGCGGCGATCCGCGAGGTTCGCGCCGTGCAGGGGGCGGAGGCGCTGCTGAAGATCCTTCCCGTCGATTCCTCCTCGCGGGTGCCCGAGCGCTGGGGCCTGCTGACTCCCTTCCCGGAGGTCTGATGCCTGGCTTGCGTCGTCTCTATGCCCCCCAGCGGGTGGCGGTTCGGACCGACCCCCGCGGTGTCCCGGCCAAGATCGACGGCGTCGCGGTCGAGGCGGTGCGGGAGGAGTGGCTAGTTGAGGATCGCTGGTGGACGCCACGACCGCTACGCCGTCACTACTTTGACTTGGCCCTCGGCGACGGTCGCGCGCTGACCGTCTTCCGGGGCGCCGGCGGCAGGTCCTGGTACCGGCAGCGGGCGTGAGCGATGGCCTACGTCGAGCTGCACGCGCATTCGGCCCTCTCGTTCCTCGACGGCGCTTCGACGCCGCTGGAGCTCGCCGCAGCTGCGGCCGCCCACGGGTACCCCGCCTTCGCCCTGACCGATCACGATGGCCTCTGGGGCTCGATGGAGTTCGCCCACGCCTGCAAGAGCCTGGGCGTTCGCCCGATCACGGGAGCGGAGCTGACGGTGCGCGTTGACCGGGACGTGCACATCACTCTCCTCGTCGAAGACGCAACCGGGTACCGGAATCTTTGTCGCCTGCTGACGCTCGCTCATGCGCATACCCGCGACAACACGGCGCGGGCGCAGGCCCGGCCCTGGGCGACGCTGGAGCAGGTGGAGGAGCACGCAAAGGGGCTGGTTTGTCTGTCGGGATGTGCGCGGGACGGAGCCGTGGCGGGATCGTTCGAGCGAGGGGACACGGCGGAGGGCGAGAGGCTGGCTCGACGGCTGCTGGAGGCCTTCGGTCGCGAGCGCTTTCGGGTCGAGCTGCAGCGGCCATATTGGCGCCGGGATCGAGCGCGTAATCGGTGGCTGGCGCTCGTTGCCGCGCGGATCGGCGTTCCCTGCCTCGCCACCGGCAATGTCCACTCACACGACCGCCAACGGGCACCGTTGCAGGATGCGCTGGTTTCGATCGGGCTCTGCGAGACGCTGGACGAGTCCGAGCCGTGGCGGCGGGGCAACTCGACCTCTGCTCTCACTTCGCCGGCGGCGATGTCGGCGCGCTTTGCCGAGCACCCGGAGGCGGTCGCCGAGAGCGAGCGGCTCGCCGAGCGG
>JBQCCT010000233.1:0-11416 GCA_051961955.1 Solirubrobacterales bacterium | reverse complement strand
GCGGCCTTGTCGGCGGAGTCGTTGTCGAGGACGCCGGCCAGGTGCTTGGGCTGGTTGGCGACGATCCCCGCCGGCTGGCCGCCGAAGCGGGCGAAGCAGGTGATCACGTTGCGGGCGAACTTCGGCTTGAGGTCGAACCAGTCGCCGTCGTCGACGATCTCGCGGATCACGTCGTACATGTCGTACGGCTGCCGCGAGGACTCCGGCACGATCTCCATCAGCTTCTCCGACATGCGGTCGTCTAAGTCACCGGTCTCCAAAACCGGAGATTTCTCCTCGCAGTTGGATGGGAAGTAGGAGAGGTACTTGCGGACCGCGGCGATGCACTCCTCGTCGTCCTTCACCTCCAAGTCCCCCACTCCCGATTTGCGGCAGTGGACCTTGGCGCCGCCGAGCTCCTCCATCGAGATCTCCTCGCCGGTGACGGCTTTGGTCAGGTGCGGGCCGGCGAGCGCCATCGCGCCCTGGCCGGAGACCATCGGCACGAAGTCCGAGAGCGCCGGGATGTAGGCGGTGCCGGCGGCGCAGGGGCCCATCATCGCCGCCACCATCGGGATCACGCCCGACATTTCCACCTCCTCGCGGAAGAGGTGGCCGGAGCCGGCGAAGAGCGAGCCCGCCGCCTCCTGGATGCGGGCGCCGGCGCTGTCGAGCAGCCAGATGAACGGCATCCGCTTCTGCAGCGCCATCTCGCGCAGGCGGGTGACCTTGAGCTCGCCGGTCATCCCCATCGAGCCGGCCATCACCGTGAAGTCGTAGGCGGCGATGCAGCAGGGGCGGCCGTCGACGTCGCCCCAGCCGGTGATGACGCCGTCGGCCGGCGCCTCGACTCCGTCCATCGACCGCTGGGCGAAGTGCGGGCGGCCGTGGATGCCCATCTCGACGAAGGTGCCCTCATCGACCAGCAGGTCGATCCGCTCGCGCGCGGTCAGCTTGCCGCGCTCGTGCTGCTTGGCGATCTTCTCCTCGCCGCCGCCCAGCTTCGCCTTCTCGCGGCGGGCGTGCAGCTGCTCGGTCAGCTCGGCCAGCGGGGCCGTGCCCGGGAGGAGGTTCTTCGCCTGCTCTTCGGTCGCCACTAGCGTCCTTTCCACTGCGGGTCGCGTTTCTCGAAGAAGGCGGTGACCCCCTCGACGATGTCCTCGGTGGTGAAGGTGAGGGAGAGCTGCGAGCGCAGGAACTCGAGCGCGTCGTCGAGCGCCATGTCCTGCTGCCGGTACATCGCATCGTGGCCGAGCCGCATCAGCACCGGGCTCTTCGAGGCGAGCTTCGTCGCCCAGTCCGAGACCGCCGCGTCGAACTCCGCCGCCGGCACCACCTTGTTCGCCAGCCCATACTCGACCGCCTGGTCGGCCGAGAGCCGCTCGCCCAGCAGCATCATCTCGTTGACCTTCTTGCGCGGGACGTTGCGGTAGATGATCGACATGATCATGTAGGGGAAGGCGCCGACGTTGATCTCCGGCGTGCCGAAGGTGGCGCCCTCTTTGGCGATCACCAGGTCGCAGGAGAGCGCGAGGCCCATCCCGCCCGCCAGGACGTGGCCGTTGACGGCGCAGAGCGAGGGCTTGCCAAGGCGCGGCATCAGCCGGAAGAACTCGAGGAAGAGGTCGGAGGCGAAGTGTTTGGCGATCAGCGGCACGTCTGCGGCAAAGCCGCCGAGGTCGGCGCCGGCGCAGAAGGCCTTGTCCCCGGCGCCGGTGAGGACGACCGCCCGCACCTCGTCGGAGGCTTTGGCGAGCTTCATCGCCTCGACCAGCTCGACAAGCATCTGCCCGGAGAGCATGTTGCGCTTGTCCGGGTCGTTCAGCGTCACCGTGGCGACGCCGTCGGCCACCTCGTAGGCGACCTTCTCGCCCGCCCACTGGTTGTCGCCCTGGGTCATCGGGCGGGACCATAGCATCGCTGGAAGTGGGAAGTGCTACTGTCCACTTCGCATTCGGGGCGCGTACGCCCCGGGAACTTCACCGAGGAGGAGAGATCACAGTGGCGACCGCGACCAGCGACGGCTCCAGCGTCATCAAGCCCGACTTCGAGTCCGGGCGCAAGCACTTCATCTTCAGCCAGGAGCACGAAGACCTGCGCGAGTCGATGCGCTCGTGGGTCGAAAAGGAGCTCTGGCCCCACCGCAACGAGTGGGAGGAGACCTACTGGCCAACCGAGAAGATGAAGCGCGCCGGCGACCTCGGCTTCCTCGGCCTCTGCTTCCCGGAGGAGTACGGCGGCCAGGGCGGCGACTACTTCTACTCGCTGGTGCGAGCCGAGTGCATGAGTTACTCCGGCTCCGGCGGCACCAACATGGGCTTTGCGGTGCAGACCGACATGACCCTCCCCCCCGTCCACCTGCTGGGGACCGAGGAGCAGAAGCGCAAGTACCTCGAACCGGGACTAAAGGGTGAGAAGGTCGCCTGCCTCGGAATCACCGAGCCGGGCGCCGGCTCCGACGTCGCCGGGATCCGCACCACCGCGATCCGCGACGGCGACGAATACGTAATCAACGGCTCCAAGACATTCATCACCAACGGGCCGCGGGCCGACTTCATCGTCCTGGTGGCGAAGACCGACCCGGAAGAGCGCCACGCCGGCATCACCCTCTTCGTCGTCGACCTCAAGGACGAGAACGGCGAGAAGGTGCCGGGCTTCACCGTCTCCAAAGAGCTGGAGAAGATGGGGATGCACGCCTCCGACACCGGCGAACTCGCCTTCGAAGACGTGCGGGTGCCGGCCGACGCCGTGCTCGGCGAGGTCGGCAAGGGCTTCTACCACATCGCCTGGGAGCTCCAGGGCGAGCGGCTGGTCGCCGCCGCCGGCTGCCACGCGGGGTCGGAGCGGATGATCGAGAAGACCCTCGAGTACGCGAAGGAACGCGAAGCCTTCGGCCGACCGATCGGCAAGTTCCAGGCGATCCGCCACAAGTTCGCCGAGATGGCGACCAAGGTCGAGGCGGCAAAGCAGTTCACCTACGCAACCGCCTGGCGCTTCGGCAACGGCGAGTACCCGGTGCGCGAGATCACGATGGCCAAGCTCTTCGCCTCCCGCGTCGCCTGCGAGGTCGCCGACGAGTGCATCCAGATCCTCGGCGGCTACGGCTACATGAAGGAGTACGAGATCGAGCGTGCCTACCGCGACGTCCGCCTCAACCGCATCGGCGCCGGCACCGACGAGGTAATGCTCGACGTGATCGGCCGGAGCTACGGGCTGTAGCTAGCTGGTAGCGATGACCGCCGCAAGCGTCGCCAGGACCGCGAATATGTTCACGCCCCATAGCTGGAACATCAGCGTCCGAAGTTCGCGGATATCCGTATCAACGCGCTCAAAGCCGGAATCGACTTTCTGCGCCAGATCGTCCAGCCATTTGTCAGACCACATCGTTCTCCATACCTCGACGCTAACAGGACAGGTGTAACGAGAAATGCGTTGTCTGCAAATTTATAGCATCAACTTTGCGCCATGACCGGAACCGAGCGCGTCCGCGCCTACTACGAGGATCTGAACACGGGTGACGCCGAGGCAGTCTCGGCGCACTTCACCGACGACGCCGTCCACTACTACACGCGGCTTGGCCCGCACGAGGGAGCGGAGACGATCGGCGGGTTTGCGGCGCTGGGCGTCTCGACGATCGACGCCCAGTGGTACGTCGAGAACGCGATCGAGCAGGGCGACCAGGTGGCAATCGAGTGGACGATGACCTGGCGCGACCCGAAGAGCGGCGAGCGGCGGCTCGATCGTGGCACCGAGTGGTTCCTGATCCGCGACGGCAAGATCGCCGAGGTGCGCGCCTACCACCACGGCGGCAAAAAGAACCCGCAGGGCGACCTGCTCGGCTTCGACCACAAGGATCGCGGCTACACGATGCTGGAGGAGCAATGACTGTCGTCAAAGACAGCGGCACGCGGGCCATCCTGCCGCCCTTCGGCGAGGAGGACCACGAGGAGCTGCGCGAAACGGTTTCCCGCTTCGTCACCAAGGAGATCGCGCCCCACGTTGACGAGTGGGAGGCGGCGCGGGAATTCCCCCGCGAGTTGTTCCGTCGCTGCGCGGAGCTCGGCTTCCTCGGGCTGAAGTTTCCGGAGGAGCTGGGCGGCCAGGGCGGCACCCACCTGCACGATGCGGTCTGGGTCGAGGAGCTGGCCCGCTCCGGCGGCTCCGGCGGCGTCGCCGCCGGGCTCAACGCCCACACCTCGATCGCGATGCCGCCGATCTTCAAGTTCGGCACCGAGGAGCAGAAGCAGCGCTGGCTGCCCGCCGGGATCGCCGGCGAGAAGATCGGCGCGCTCGGAATCACCGAGCCCGGCGCCGGCTCCGACGTCGCCTCGCTCGCCACCACCGCCCGCCGCGAGGGCGACAGCTACGTCGTCAACGGCGCCAAGACCTTCATCACCAACGGCGTCCGCGCCGACTTCCTCGTCTGCGCCTGCAAAACCAGTGAGGAGGGCGGCCACGGCGGCATCTCCTTCCTCGTCCTCGAGCGTGAGATGCCCGGCTACGAGGTCAGCCGCAAGCTGGAGAAGATGGGCTGGCACTCCTCCGACACCGGCGAAATCTCCTTCAGCGACGTCGAGGTACCGGCCGAGAACCTGCTCGGCGAGGAAAACGGCGGCTTCAAACTGATCATGGCCAACTTCGCCTGGGAGCGGCTGCTGATGGCGATCGGCGCCGTCGGCGCCATGCAGCGGCTAATAGAAACGACCGTCGCCTACGCGCTCGACCGCGAAGCCTTCGGCCGGCCGATCGGCAAGTTCCAGGCGATCCGCCATCACGTCGCAGAGATGGCAACCCGCGCCGAAGCCGCCCGCGCCCTCACCTACAACGCGCTCCGCCTCTTCCACGAAGGCCGGGACTGCATCCAAGAGGTCTCGATGGCGAAGCTGATGACCCAACGCGCCGTCCTCGACATCGCCGACCAATCCCTCCAAATCCACGGCGGCTACGGCTACATGCGCGAGTACGGCATCGAGCGAGCCGTCCGCGACGCCCGCCTAGGCCCCATCGGCGGCGGCACCGACGAGATCATGAAAGAGATCATCGGCAAGACGATGGGGTTGTGATGGTCTTCGGCAGGATGGCTCAGCGTCAAAACGCCGCGCCAGGTTCTCGGTCGGCGAGCAGAATCTCGAAGAACGCGCCAACCGCAACAGCCGCATCCCCCCTCAGCAGGGTCTCGTCCTGACCTGACTCGACAAGCAGCATTTGTGACGCGTAGCTCCGCGGCCCCAGATCGTTCGGGTTGGCGTACCGAGCCCGGACCTCGCGGAACAGCGGTGCAAGCCCGGTGAGCTCACCCCGCATCGGCCCCGCCAAGATCAGCTCTCCCGCGGCAACCGGGCCTCCCTCCCGGTTATGCAGCAGAACGTAAGGAAGATCGTAGTAATCCTTCTCGGCAGCCCGATCGCGCACAGCGAAACACTTGGATATCAGGTAACCCTGCAGACCGGCAAAGCGCACCTGCACCACGATCGGGTTTCCCATCGAATCTGTTGACCGAATCTCCTCCCATGCCCAGTCCTTCGTGACGAACCCGGTTCCGCGCAGGTTGCAAGCGGTCAAAGCCCTGCAGCCCCTGGGCTTCACAATCTCGCGATCGCGAACGGTCTCGAGGTCGCATAGGAACTCGATCTTCACTTTGCGGCCGTCGACAGTGCCGCGCCACCGCCATCCGTCCCCCTCCGGTGCAAAGTCAAGCCCCACGAGACTTCGTTCGACAGCGCTGAGATCGGCATCGTGTTCGACGTGGGTGACGAGAAGAATGTCCACATCCGTGGTCCCCAGGTGGGCGGGCGCCTCAACGTCACGATCACGAGTCAGCACCTCGGGCACCAGTCCCCCGAGGACGACGATCTCGATGTCGGCACCGTCGAGGCCGTGCAGTAGACGTGCGAGCGCCGTCTCCGCCCTGGCTCTGGTCTCGGCCGATCGTTGTTCCACCATCTCGTCCTAGAACCGCTCTCGCATCTTCTCGATTTCCGTGCCGTAGAGCTCGTCCGGAGGTTCGAAGAACTCGAAGGCCTCATACAGGGGGGCGACCAGTGCCCTGACGAGCTCGGTCAGCCGTTCCTCCACCTGATCGATCGCGAACTCGACGGAACTGACCACGGTGTCTTGGAGGCACTCGTACTCTCCCGTGAGCAGACGCCGACGTTCGGCGTAGTTGGTGAGCTTCCGGCCCTCGAGGCCGTCCCAGCGCATCATGAACTCCGCCCGCGAGGCGCCGAGCAGGCGGCCGAGCCTCCCCGCATGCCGCACCGCCGGCGCAACGCGCCAGAGCGGCAGGGTGATGTCGATCGTGGCGCCAGGGGCGATGCCGACTCTCCGAGCGTCCTCGTCGTCCTCGTCGTAACCGCGGATGAGGCCGAGGCGGCCGATCGGCTCTGCCCGCCAAAAGTCGGAGTGCGATGGGTCTTCGAGGGCGCCATCGTTGAACCAGGCCTCGATTCCTCCCTCCACCGGCCGCGCCCGCGTCGAGGTCCCTTCAGCGAGCCACCAGACCGGCCAGCCCGTCTCGTGCCCCTGGGCCCGCTGCAGCAGCTTCCTGAGGTGCGGAAGGTCCGGAACCGGCGAGACGCCGCGGAGGATGTAGCAGGTGGAATAGGTGCCGAAGCGGTACCGATCGTCCAGCATCTGCGTTTCGTCCGGGTCGATGCGGTGCTGAAGCCGGGATTTGACGGCTCGCTCCCAGGAAATGATCTCTTCAGAGGGGCCATCCGCGGAGGGACAACGGTGCAACGGGTCGATCGCCTCCTCCTTAAGGTGTTCGGCTGCCTCGACCCCCCTTGGTCCGAGTCGGAGTAGGTCTGCGTACACCCGTGGCGGGCTGGCGAGGGATATCTCTCCACGAGTCGACGACCGGGCCAGCAAGGCCGGTGCAGTCGCGGAGAACACGATTCGGCCACCTTCTGGAACCTCAATCAGACCGACCTGCTTGATCACGTGTGACAGTGGAACCTGCATGTCCTCCTCGTGAACGTAGATCTGGAGAGTAGGAGTCGCCGTGACGAACGGAGCGAGTTCGTGTGCCGCAGCCCAACCGCTGATCGCCCAGCGGACATGGTCATTGAGCGCCGGAGACATCTCCTCGCGCAGGAACCTAAGAAGATCTTCAGCAGGCACCGATGCCTCGCGGATCTCATGCTCCCGCTCGACGGCGCGCGCGCTCCAAGCATCGAGCAAGCCACCGGGGTCGACCAGCTCGCGCCGGCCACCACGTCCTCGCCTAGGCCCGTGCTTGACGGTCCAACGATTCTCGTCAAATCCCTGAAGGACCTGGGAGACCTGCGGTGCGGACCAGCCGCTCAGATTTGCGATCTCAGAGGTCCCGAACCCTTCTGACCATGACCGGGCGAGGAGGAGCTCAGCGATGTCAAAGGCGGAGGGCGACCAACCGAACTCGCGGCGAGCGCTGGGACGTGACAGATTTTCACGCGAAATCACAATTCCGGGAGCAACGATCCAGGCGCGACCAGAACCGTCGATCCAGTTGGCTCCGATGGCGCCGAGAAGCTCGACCGCGCCGCTGGAGAAGTCGCGGCCCACCAGAACGAGATCGCTCGGCCACCGGGCATCCTCCCCGAGCTCGTGAACTGCCAAAGCGTTGCGAACGTCCTGGGGCCAACCCGCCCCGACCCAATAGGCCCGCAAAGGAATTGGACCCTGTCCTGCATCGATCTCGATCAAATTCGTCCCGTTGAGGGCAACCCCTCGAGCCCGCACAGTCGCGCCGGGGATAGTTCGCCGGAGAATGGCCTGAATCTCTTTATTCAGTGGGCTCAATTTTTTACATGGCTAGAAAAATAGGTAATTTAGCAAAAAAAGTGCCCCTATCTGCCTGGATATTTCTCTTCTCACAGCTTATTTTGCTAAAGAGTAAATAACTGCATATAGCAAAATAACTGGACTGCAGTGAGATGCTGGCTATGCAGCTACAACCTGCCGCCCCGGGCTCAGTGCCGCGGGCCGGCGTTGCAGTCGTGGGACTTGCCGATGCCGGGGCCGCCGTTGCAGTAGTCGTAGCCGGGGCCGCCGTAGAGCTGGTCGGGCTGGGCACCGCCGTAGAGGCGGTCATTGCCGGCTTCGCCGTGGCAGCCGTCCTCGCCGGGGCCCATGATGCAGATGTCGTTGCCAGGACCGCCCCAGCAGCCGTCACTGCCGGTGCTGGTGCGGCAGTAGTCGTTGCCGGCTCCGCCGACGCAGTCGCTGTTGCGCGGGCCGCTGATGCAGACGTCGTTGCCGGGGCCGCCGACGCAGCGGTTGCGGCGCGAGCCTTCGCCGTAGCAAGTGTCCCGCTCGCCGTTACCGATGAACTTGTCCGAGCCGGCACCGAGGTGGACGGTCAGCGGGATCGGCAGGCGCTCGGCTACGCGGACGAAGTCGCCGGAGGGGCCCATGTCGACTTCGATCCTGCCAGCGCCGCGGGTCGGGCAGATGGCGCGGAGATGGCCGCGAGTGCGACAGCCGATCGGGTGGCGGTGCCGGGCCATCTTGCCTTTGACCACGATCTTGTTCCCGCGCATGCTCAGGGTCAGGGTCGAACCCGAGTGGGAACCGAAGATGACGATCAGGCCGGCAGGCGAAGCGGCGGTCGGCGCCATGAGGAGAGCGACGATCGCAAGCACGCCGACCAGCAACTTACGGCCGGGGTGAAATTGCATCGCGGGCATATTAAACATGTGCATCGGCTAATAAAATCGAAACTTGACGCCAACAGATGTTTGACCTGCATTTACCTGCAAAATTCATCGGCAGATTGCTCTATTTCCTTAGACATGGAGACGCAGAGGAAGATCACGGCGAAGGCGACGCGGCGCGCCGGCTGACGCCAAAGGGCGAGCGCCAGGCGCGGGCGGCGGGGAGGGCACTCGCCGCGATGGGCGCTGAACTCGACGCCTGCCTGACCAGCCCGAAGGTCCGCGCCGCCGACACCGCCCGGCTCGCCTGCGAGGCGCTCCAGATCGAGCCCGAGACCACGGATGGACTCCGCGGCGGCCCCTTCGACTCGCTCTCCCTGACCGCCGGGCGCGGCAACGTCCTCCTCGTTGGCCACGAGCCCGATTTCTCCAGCGAGGTCGCGCGCCTTACCAGCGCCAACGTCAAGCTGCGCAAGGGCGGGCTGGCAATCGTCGACGGCTCGACCCTGACGGCCCTGCTGCGCCCGCGTGACCTCGCCGCCCTTGGCGAAACCTCAGGCTAAACGGCTAAGAGAGAACCGCCGGCCTCGTCACCCCTGAAACCGCGCTACGTTGGAGTCACATCCAACGCGAGGAGGCGCCGATGTTGTCCTGGCCGGCAAGCAAGTTGATCGCCCACAACATGCGGAAGATGAGCGAAGGCGACCCGAGCCCGACGGTGCGGATGTACGCCGAGGACGTGCGCTTCACCTTCCCCGGCAACAACTCCTGGGCCGGCGAGATCGAGGGCAAGGAGAGCCTCGAACAGTGGCTGCGGCGTTTCATCGACGTCGGCATCCAGATCCGCCCCGAGGAGGTTGTGATGCAGGGCTGGCCCTGGCGCCAGACGATCTGCGTCCGCGGCATCACCCACCTCGACGCGCCGGGCGGTGAGCGGGTCTACGAAAACCGCTACGTGATCTGGGGACACCTCGCCTGGGGCAAGATGCGCGCCTACGAGGTCTACGAGGACAGCGAAAAGGCAACGGCGCTGGACGGCTATCTGGGGAGCATCGGCAAGCTTCAGCCCTCAGAGCAGCAACTCGATCCCTCCGCGTAAGAGCAGCAGGGTGCCGATCACGATCGCGGCATTGCCGATCACCCGTTTGGCGCCGTGGGCGACCCACTCGCGGAACCGCGTCACCGCCCGCTGCGTGCGCTCCGGCGCGAAGGCGTAGCCGATCAGCGGCAGCTCCAGCAACAGCATCTGGATCAGGCAGAAGGCGATCACCAGCAGCACCGCCGCGGGCGCCCCGGCGTCGAGCTTGGCAATCCGGTCCAGGGCGACCAGGTAGGAGGCGCCTGGCAGGGTCAGCGCCGCGCCGACGGCGAAGGCGACCCGGGGCGAGCCGCGGCCGAGCAGCCGTTCCGGCAACGACTCCTTCTTCGCCGCCTCGCCCTTGTGTTGCCGGCGCCGTTCCCGCATCCGGTCCATCCGGCCGGTCCGCAGCACGATCCCGACCGTCAGCGCGATCGCCCCGAGGACGAGGTCCTCGGCCGGGGTGAGCGAGCTGCGGGCGGTGCCGGTGGCGCCGCTGCCGTGCAGGGAGAAGACGATCAGCAGCCCCAGCGAGATGCTGGTCAGGTAGGCGCCGAGCAGGTAGCCGAGCATCAGCTTCTTCGGCTCGGCCAGCAGCATCATCAGCGTCGTCGCCGCCAACAGCGTCGGGTTGAACATCGCGGCGATCGCCAGCACGAAGATGCTCCCCACGTCGCCCACGGCGGCATTCTGACGCGACGTCCGGGCGTCGGGGCGGGTGACTGGCCGGTCAACCAGGATTGTCCCGATCCCTGTAGCCTCCTCGCGCGACTTTTCACGACTCAAAGAGAGGCTGATTCATGGGACTTTTGGATGGAAAAGCGGCGATCGTCACCGGGTCGGCCCGGGGGATCGGTCGCGCGACCGCGGAGCTGTTCGTCAGCGAGGGCGCGAAAGTGCTGATCAACGACCTCGACGCCGACGTCGCCGAGCAGGCGGCGGGTGAGATCGACGGCGAGACCGCCGTCCACGCCGGCGACCTGACCAAAACCGGCGCCGCCGACGAGCTGGTCAAGACGGCAATCGACGCCTTCGGCTCCGTCGACATCGTCGTCAACAACGCCGGCTACACCTGGGACGGCGTCGCCCACAAGATGACCGACGAGCAGTTCCAGGCGATGCTGGACATCCACACGATCGTCCCGTTCCGGGTCGCCCGGGCGCTCGCCCCGACCTGGCGCGAGGCGGCGAAGGCCGAGCGCAACGAAGGCAAAGAGGTCTTCCGCAAGATCGTCAACACCTCCTCGACCTCAGGGATGATGGGCAACGCCGGCCAGGTCAACTATTCGGCCGCGAAGATGGGCGTCGTCGGGCTGACGAAAACGCTGGCAAAGGAGTGGGGCCAGTTCAAGATCAACGTCAACGCGGTCGCCTTCGGCTTCGTCGAAACCCGCCTCACCGCCGCCAAAGAGGCCGGTGAAGAGATGACGGCTCCAAGCGGCGAGAAGATCGAGCTCGGCATCCCCGAGCAGATGCGGGCGATGGCCTCGGCGATCATCCCGCTCGGCCGCCCGGCCACTCCGCAGGAGGCCTCCGGCCCGGTCCTGTTCCTCTGCTCGCCGCTGGCGAACTACATGCACGGTCAGGTTCTCAACGTGACGGGTGGAATGTTCGGAGGGATGTACACCTAAGGCGACTGCAAACCGGCGTCTTAGAGGGCTCATGAGCTTCCTGGACACGCTCGGCAACTTGGTCGGTGTCGGGGCCGCGGGCGGGATGCTCG
>JBQCCT010000232.1:0-3696 GCA_051961955.1 Solirubrobacterales bacterium | reverse complement strand
GTCACGATCCAGAAGGGCGACCCGACCGTCTGGCCGATCGCCGCCGGCATCGCCGCGATCGGCTTGGGCCTGATCCTCTACGCGCCGCACTGGCTCAACCGCCGCCGCGAGAGCCGGCGCCTGGAAGAGGCGGAGCAGGAGCGCCTGGGCGGGCAAGAGCTCGATCAGGCGGGCACGCTCGGGCGGACGCTGCCTGCCGACTGATTAACTAGGAGACATGCGAGTTTCCGCGAAGGCCGACTACGCGGTGCGGGCCGCTGCCGAGCTTGCGGCCGCCGAGGAGGGGCCCGTCAAGGGCGAGCGGCTGGCCGAGAGCCAGGACATTCCGCTGCAGTTCCTCGAGCACATCCTGCTCGAGCTCAAGCACCACGGCATCGTCCGCGCCCGCCGCGGCGCCAAGGGCGGCTACTGGCTCGCCCGCCCCGCCGACGAGGTCACCATCGCCGAGATCGTCCGCGCCGTCGAGGGCCCGATCGCCCACGTCCAATCGACGCCCCCCGAGGCGATCGAGTACCGCGGCAACGCCAAGCACCTGCAAGAAGTCTGGATCGCCGTCCGTGCCAGCCTCCGCACCGTCCTCGAGGAGGTCACCCTCGCCGACCTGGTCTCCGGCGAACTCCCCAGCGTCGTCGGCGAGCTCACCGCCACGCCGGACGCCTGGGTCGCGCGGTAGCAGACGCTCTGCGGAAGGGGCTAGCTGGAGTCGCCCGAGGTCGTGGGCACCATGTCGGCGTCCTGTCGGATCGCGAGAAGCGATGGCGGGGCGACTGCAAGACTGCTCACCACACCGGAGTGGGGATCGATCAGTTGATGACCGCCCGAAGGATCGCTACGCCAGCAACAATCGCGCATACTGCGCCCCCGACAGCCGGTCCCGCCAGAGCAATCACGCCAACAATCGCTCCGCCCCCAGCAAGGCCACCAATGAGTCCCCTGAGGGCACCTAGGATGCCCGTGATGATGCTGAACCCCCATATGACCCACATGATCGGGGAGTGCCTGATCGACGACGGTGCTTCCATTCGTAGCGTGGATTCGAGGATCACGCGGATGGTGCGTGGTGCAGCAGGAGGTATTGCGCCCGGTGGCGTGTAACACACGGGCGGTATGAAGATGGTCGTGGCGGCAGCGATCACCATGGCCCACCAGTACCCCACAAGGCTCGAGTTAGCAGCGGCGATCGAGGCAAAAGTGCCAAACACTACGGTAAGTAAGTTTGCTAGCTGCCCCATACCCATCCATGCCCACAGGCGTCGCGAGTAGCGAGGGCGGTGGCCCCTAGACGAGGGGGCTTGCAGGCCTTCGTCCTTGCCCATCTAGGTGACTCCTGCCTCCCTCGCCGTCACAATTCCACATTACACGCGTTTGGCCAGCGGATTAAGGACATCCTGCAGAACGCAGGGAAAGCTGTTGCCACTGCACGAAGATCGGTCGGGGCTAGGCGGTTGCCGAGGCGAGCAGTACCACGTTCGAGAAGCTCAGTGGCTTCGAGCCACCTCTCGCATCCGCTGCGGCTTGCGTGATCGCGTTCCAGGCCTTCTCCTGGGCTTCGCCTGCGTGCTGCTCGATCATTGCCCGGATCGGGGCGGAGATTGCCCTTACGTAGGCGGTGAAGTGCTCCGGGGAGTCGAACTCGAAGGTGACCTCGTTCTGCTCCACGGCGACCTCCGAGAACCCACCTCCCTCGAGCAACCCGCCGATGGCAGCGGGGGTGGGCCGGGAAAGGGGTCCGGGCGTTCCGGTCGGGGGCGAGGGCACGTTCAGCCGCTCCATCGTCGTTCTCATCGGAATCGAGAGGAAGGGGACCTGATCGGGCTCGCCCCACGAGGCGATCGCGATCCGTGCGCCCGGCTTCAGGAAGCCCCGGATGCGCGCCGCGGCGGCCTCCGCGTCAGGCTCGAAGATGATTCCCCAGCGCGAGACGGCGGCGTCGAAGCTCGCGGGCGGAAAATCGAGGCTAGAGGCATCCGACTCCACGAACTCGACGTTGCCCAAACCGGCCGCCGCCGTGCGTTCACGCCCGAACGCGAGCATCTCGGCGGAGATGTCGGTGGCCACAACGCAGCCCTCCGGCCCGACCTTACGCGCGGCGGTAAGGGCTGGCTCGCCATAGCCGGCGGCGACGTCCAGAACCCGGCTCCCCGACCGCACGCCGGCGAGCTCCACCAGCCGCTCGCTGATGTGCCGGTCAGCGCGGTCGTTGAACTCGCTCCACTCCATCCATCCCACCGCCGCGGAGTCCCAGTTCTGGTGCTGCGCCTCGCGGAAGCCGGCTGGGTCGATTCCCTTGGATTCCATGCCCGCTTCTTTGTAGCAGCTAGTGCTACAGTCGTGCACATGGCTCGTAATGTTTCAATCCGCGAGCTTCGCAACTCGACCTCGAGCGTCATCGCGGAGCTGGAAGCCGGCGAGCGACTGACGCTCACCGTCAACCGGCGGCCAGTAGCCGACATCCTTCCCCACACCGAGAAGCGCGATCCATGGGTTCCCTCCTCTGAGCTACGCCGGATCGTGCACGAAGCACCCGCCGATCCTGCCCTCCTCGATGATCTCGCTGACGTCCGCGGCGCAGAGCTCGACGATTGAGCAAAGCAATCGCCGACACCTCGATTTTCATTGCCCAGGAGAACGGGCGCGAGCTTGGAGAGCTTCCGGAGAAGATCGCCGTCTCAGTGATCACCGTGGCCGAGCTGGAGCTCGGCGTGCTGCGCGCAACCGACCCCGAGGCACGCGCCCGCCGCCTCTCCACGCTCTCCCGGGTGCAATCCACTTATCCCCTCCTGCCGGTTGGCCCCGAGATCGCAAGCTGCTTCGCCCGCATCGCGGCAGCCCAACGCTCCCGTGGCCGGCGTCTCCGCCGCCACGACACCTGGATTGCTGCGACGGCGATGAAACACGAAGCTGCGGTCCTCACGCAGGACGCCGATTTTTCGAGCTTCGACGACATCGCAGTTTTGCGAGTTTGATCTGTGACTCGCTGGCCTCTTACGGTTCCGTCGTAAACGTTGCGTCTTTACCGAGGGAGGTGCCACCTTCGCTTTCGGCTACCAACCTGAAGTGATAGGTAGTGCCGCCTTTGAGGCCGGTCGGCGTCTGGCTGACTACGACGTTTCCGGTCCCTGCCCCGACCGATTCTGGGATCAGGGGAGTTTTGGTGCCGTAGGAGGCGGTTTCGCCGTATTCGAACCAGTAGGTGGTTGTCGAGCCTTCGGGGTCGACTTTGCCGTTCAATGTCGCCTGGGTTGTTTTGATAGCAGTTGCAGCTTCGGTCGTGGCTTTGGGGGCCTTAAGCACGAACGTCGAGTCCGCACCTTCCACCAAGCCCGCCGCACTCTCCGCGATCGCCCGGTAGTGGTAGGTCGTGCCTTTGCTGAGGCCGGTCGCCGTCTGGCTGACCTGCACTATGGAAGAGCCTGAACCGATCGATTCCGGCGTGATCGGCACTTTGGTGCCGTAAGCGGTGGTGGGGCCGTATTCGAAGTAATACGTGGTGGCCAGGGCTTCCGGATTGATGCTGGCATGCAGGAGCGCCGTGGTGGACGTGATGTCCGTTGCGGGTCTTTTCAGAGCTAACGGTGGCTCCCCTTTGACGCTCCAGTTCCCTACCCGGTCGTTGCCGGAATCGACTATCAGGAGCTTCTGCGCCGTCGGAGCAGCTATTCCAATCGGTTCGGTGATCTGCCCGGGACCGGAGCC
>JBQCCT010000231.1:0-14828 GCA_051961955.1 Solirubrobacterales bacterium | reverse complement strand
GGAGACAATCTCTACGTCGCCGCCCATGCCGGCCGCATCGACGAGGACATCAGCGACCTCACGATCCCGATCGAGGACTCCGTCTTCGGCGCCGCGATGGAGGAGCGGGTCTCGCAGCGGCTCGAGCGCGGCACGCCGATGTCGCAGGGGCGCCTGCGCGAGAAGGTCGGGGCCGAGACGGCGCTGGTGGTGCCGCTGCTCTTCCGCGGCCGCGCCGTCGGCACCCTCGTCGCGCTCGACCGCGAAGCCGGCGGGATCGAGTTTGACCACGAGGACCTACGCCTGCTGCAGTCGTTCGCCTCCAGCGCCGCGACCGCGGTGGCGACGGCGCAGACGGTCGAGTCCGATCGCCTCCAGCAGCAGATCCAGTCGGCCGAGAAAGAGCGCGAGCGCTGGGCGCGGGAGTTGCACGACGATGCCCTGCAGGGCTTGGCGGCGATCCGGATCTCCCTGGCCACCGCGTTGCAGAGCAAGGGCGAGGACCGGGCAAGGCGGATCGAGTGGGCGGCTGAGGACACGATCGCCCGGCTTGAGCAGCAGATCAACGAGCTGAACCGGCTGATCAACGACCTGCGCCCGGCGGCGCTGGAGCGGCTTGGGCTGGCCGGCGCATTGAAAGCGCTTGCCGAGGAGAGCTCCGCCCGCGGCGAAACCCAGATCGAGGCGACGGTGGAGATCTCCGGCGATCCCAACCGCGACGAGGAGCGCATCGTCTACCGCCTCGTCCAAGAGGCACTGACCAACGTCGTCAAGCACGCCGGCGCCTCGCATGTAACGGTGACCGCGAAGGAGACCGACGGCGAGATCGAGATCGTGATCCGTGACGACGGCAGCGGCTTCGACCCCACCGCCACCACCGGCGGCCGCGGCCTCGCCGGCATGCGCGAGCGAATCGAGCTGCTGGGCGGCGAGATCGAGGTCAGCTCGGAGCCGGGCCGGGGAACGGAGATCGTCGCCCGGGTGCCGCTGCAGGAACGGGAACCGTCGTAGCGTCTTCGCTAAGGAGTCCGGGTGGTGCTCGTGACGCGCCGAACGGGCGGGTTCGCTACCACCCGGGCGCGGGTTTGAGTTGGGCCAGCGGCGCAAAACGTGAAGAGGATCACCCGGACTCCAAGCCACACGCACTCAGCTACGGCTGGGAGGGGGTGGGGGTTCCCTGACGACCGGCGTCCTGTTACTCGCCCCACCCACTCTCGCAGTCAGCCAGAGACGATCTGGCGAGTAACCCAGGGAGGAAGGGAACACCCACCCCCTCCCTACCGAACAAGGTTCGTCCACTCAAGCCTCGCCGCCGGCGTTGATGACGCCGTTGGCGATCGCGAAGCGGACCAGCTCCGGGCGCGTTTCCAGACCCAGCTTCTCCAGCAGCTTGGCGCGGTTGACCTCGACCGCGCGGACGCTGAGGAAGAGCTTCTCGCCGATCTCGCGGTTCGTGTGGCCTAAAGCGAGCAAGCGCAGCAGCTCACGGTCGCGGTCGCCGAGTGCCTCCAGCGGGTCGACGCCGAGCTGTGCCACCTGGCCGCCCAGCTCGGGGTCAATATAGGAGCCGCCACCTGCGGCGACGCGGATCGCAGCCGTCAGCTGCCGCTCGGCTGCCTGCTTCAGCACGTAACCGGAGGCGCCGGCCCGCAGCAGGTCGCGCGCTCGGCGCGGGTCACTCTGCATCGTCAACACCACGATCGCCGTTCCCGGCACCTCTTCGTGCAGGGCCGGTACGTCGCTGGCGGGGTTGGCCCCTGGCATCTGCAGGTCGAGGACGAGCACGTCGGGGCGGCGGTCACGGACCAGCTTTTGCGCCGTCGGCGCGTCGCTCGCCTCGCCGATCACCCGCAGGTCACCCTCGCTTTCCAGCATCGCCCGCAAGCCGCTGCGGATGACGTTGTGGTCGTCTGCGAGGACGACGGTTATTTCCTTCTCGCCGCTCTCCACAAGCCTCCTCGAGCCCCAGTCTGGCACGGCCCGGAGCGGTGCGAATCCCGAAGCCGGAATTGTGGACTTCGGCCGATGGGAAGAGACCAAATCCGGGCGATTCTGAAGTCATGAGAATTCTGCTTGCGCTAGGACGGAGCGCCCAGCACGACAATGTCGAGGCGGCTGCCCGCGTCCTCGCCGAAATCGCCGCCGAGCACGAGGTGATCGTCACGCACGGCAACGGCCCCCAGGTCGGCCACATACTGGAGCTGGCGCTGCGCAACGAGCTGCCCGAGGGCGACGTGGTTAGCGTTCTCACCCAGGTCGTGGTCACCGCCGACGATCCTGGCTTTCGATCTCTGGTGCCCTCCCCGGAGCCGCATGCGATCGCCGAGATCCGCAGCCTGCGGGTCCTACTCGACTCCGGCGCCCTCGTCATCTGCGCCACCGACAGCAGCGTGCCCGTCGCCATCGACGGCCTGGGGATGATGCGCGGCGTCGAGGCGGTGGTCGACAGTGGCTTGACCGCGGCGCTGCTGGCCCGCCGGCTCGACGCCGACCTATTGATGATGCTGACCGACCTCGACTCCGGTTCGATCGCGCCGAAGGTGGAGGCCCTCTGCCGGTTCGCCGAGGCAACTGGGCGGCGGACGGCGATCGGCTCGCTCAGGGACGTGGCTCGGGTAGTGCGAGACGAGGCTGAGAGACAGGTCCACCCTGTCGCCTCCTGAAGCACTGGGGTAACTCGCTACGCTCGCTGCGTGAGCGCTGCGGTGGAGAGGATCGGAGTCGTTCTGGTCGACGACCACGCGGTGGTGCGGGGCGCGCTAAAAGCGCTGTTAGAAGGGCAGGGGGACTTGGAGGTAGTGGGCGAGGCGGGCTCAATCGCCGAGGCGCGCACGATCGTCGCCGAGAAGCGGGCGCGGGTCCTGGTGCTCGATGTCAACCTGCCCGACGGTCTCGCGGTCGACGCGGTGGCGGAGCTGCGCGAGGAGGCGCCCGGGACGGAGATCGTGCTGCTGACGATGGAGCGCGACCTCACTCTGGCGCGCCGCGCCCTCGACGCCGGGGCCGCCGGCTACCTCTTCAAGGACTCGGCACACCTGGAGCTGATCGAGGCCGTCCGCGACGCCGCCAAAGGCAAACGCCACCTCGGCCCTGCCGTCGCCGCCGGTCTCAAGAACGACGGCGCCGACGAAGACCATCCGTCTCTCTCCCCCCGCGAGATCGACGTCCTCAGGCTGATGGCCCTCGGCCACACCAACCGCGAGATCGGCGAGCAACTCTCCCTCAGCGTGCGCACCGTCGAGACCCACCGCGCCCACATCCAGCAGAAGCTCGGCCTCTCCAGCCGCCCCGAGCTGACGCGTTACGCGCTAACGAACGGCCTGATCGACGTCTAGGCCGAGCATTTGCCGTGTACCGGTCCCCGTACCGCAGCGATTTGTCCCTCAACGGGGGCCGGCTAGATTCAGGTGGTGCTCTACTTCAGCCACCCCGCCTGCCTGGAGCACGATCCGCGGGAGAGGCTATACGGGCATCCGGAGCAGCCGGACCGGCTGCGGGTGATCGAGGGGGCACTGGCCGAGCGCGACTGGCTTGGTTGGGAGCGACGCGAGGCGCCGCGGGCCACCGAGGAGGAGCTGATGCTGGTCCACCCGCGCGAGCACGTCGAGCGCCTCCGCGATCTCTGCCGCGCCGGGGGCGGCGCGATCGATGTCGACACCTACGCCGGCGAAGCCTCCTACGAGGCGGCGTTGCGGGCCGCAGGCGGCGCCTGTGAGATGACCCGCGCGCTGGTGCGCGGCGAGGCGAGCGTGGGCTTCTGCGCCGTGCGGCCGCCCGGCCACCACGCCGAGCCCTCGCGGGCGATGGGCTTCTGCCTCTTCGGCAACATCGCGATTGCCGCCGCTCTGGCAATCGCCGAGCTCGGCCTCGAACGGATCTTCATCCTCGACTGGGACGTCCACCATGGCAACGGCACCGCCGCCGCCTTCGACACTCGCGCCGACGTGCTCTTCGCCAGCATCCACCAGGGCGGAATCTTCCCCGGTACCGGCGCCCACGACGACACCGGCTCCGGTCCGGGCGAGGGCTACACGATCAACCTCCCGGTCCCGGCCGGCAGCGGTGAGGAAGTCTGGCTGTCGCTGATCGAGGAGATCGTTCTCCCCGCTGCCGACGCGGTCGACCCGCAACTCGTCCTCCTCTCCGCCGGCTTCGACGCCCACCGCGATGACCCACTTGCCGAATGCCGCCTCGAGGCCTCCTCCTTCGGCCGGATGGCAAGCCTCGTCCGCGACGCCGCCGGCGATTGGGGGGCACCGGTCGGCGCTGTGCTCGAGGGTGGCTACAGCCTCCCCGCCCTGGCCGAGTCGGTGGTTGCGACCCTGGCCGCTTTTGGCGGCGAGCCCACGCACAGGCAGTAAGGGAAAACCCACATGCAGAACGTGGTTTTCCCCCGATGGGGGAATCGCCCATCCGGAGAACACTTCCCCAATGGACGACGCAGGGCGCGCCAGGGTCTTGATCGTCGGCGGCGGGGTCGGCGCACTTGAGGCAGCCCTCGCGCTCAAGAGCCTGGCCGGCGACAAGGTTGAGGTGGAGATGTGCGCCGCTCGCTCGGACTTTGTATATCGCCCCTTTGCCGTCGGCGAGCCCTACGGCGCTTCGCGCGTCCTCCGCTACGACCTCGCGCAGCTGACCCACCGCATTGGCGCCGAGTTCCGGCTCGACAATGTCACGGCGGTCGACCCGGCGCTGCGCTGCGCCACCACCCACGACGGTGAGGAGATCCCCTACGACCACCTGATCGTCGCCTGCGGCTCGCGCCTGCTCTTGTCGATTCCGGGCGCCACCACCTTCTGGGGCGTTGCCGACGAAGGGGAGGTCGGCGAGGTCGTCGGCCGCCTGCGAGAAGGACGGCTGCGGCGCCTGGTCTTCACCATGCCCGGCGGCCACGGCTGGGCCCTACCTGCCTACGAGCTCGCCCTGCTGGCGGCAACCGAGCTGGAGCGCGCGGGCGTCTCCGGGACCCGACTGACCATCGTCACTCCCGAAGACGGGCCGCTCTTGATCTTCGGCCGTCGCGCCTCCGAGCAGGTCGGCGAGCTACTCGCCGACCAGGGGATCGAGGTCATCACCAAGACCACCCCGGTCCAGTTCGAGCACGGGGCCCTTGCCGTCGTTCCCGGCGAGGCGATCGAAGCCGACGCGGTCATCACCCTCCCCCGCCTCGAAGGTCGCCGACTCGAGGGCCTGCCGTATGGCGCCGATGGCTTCATCCCGGTCGACGAGCACGCACGCGTTACCGGGATGGAGAACGCCTTCGCCATCGGCGACGTCACCAACTTCCCCGTCAAGCAGGGCGGCATCGCCACCCAGCAGGCCGACGTGGCCGCCGAAGCAATCGCCGCCGGACTCGGCTGCGATGTCGAAGCCAACCCGCTCGACCCGGTGCTGCGCGGCGTCCTCTGGACCGGTGCCAAGCCGCGTTACCTTTTCGGCTGGCTGGCCGGGGGCCACGGTGAAACCTCCGTCGCCAGCGAGCGACCGCCTTGGCCGGTCGACAACCCAAGCAAGCTGATCGGCCGCTACCTGACGCCCTTTCTCGCCCAAATCACCCATGGCAACGGCGACAGCGACGGCCCCAGCGGTAGCGCTCGGCCAGCACCAAACTTCACCGAGACCGACTAAAAGCTTCAGCCTGATTTCTGCAGTCGCACGGTGAAGGAGCGGCTGTTTGCCGTCCCCCCGTCGGGTGCGAAGGTGACGGTGAGCCGCAGGCGCAGGCTGCCGTTGCGTCGCAGCAGTCGCCGCTTCGCCGGGCGGGGCACGATTCGCAGGACGACGGTGCCCGCCGCCTCTGCGTAGCGATGCCGGGGCTCAGCACCGGCGAGGGTCACCACTCCCGCTCCGGGCACCGTGACAGCGAGGGTGGCAGTGCCGAGCTTGCGGTTGAGTCGCAGGCGACCGAGCTGGAACGAGTTGTCAACCTGTTTCCGCGCAGTGGAGCCCTTTGGCGACGGCGAGCCGCTACCGGGTGGCATCACCGGTGGCGGCGGTGGCGCCAACGGGACCGTCTTTGCCTGGACGACGTCGGCGCTGCCGCTGCCACGGGTCCAGGTCAGCGTCAAGGTCCCGTCGGCGCCCCAGGCGACGTCGGGATAGCTGCCGCTGCGCCCTGCGGTCGAGAGGTTTTCGCTGCTTGAAAGGGTGCCGTCGGAGGCAAGGTCGCGGCGCTGGACGATGAAGTTGGTGCCGTCGAAGCGGCTCCAGACGACCGTCGCCGCGCCAGCCGGGGAAATCGCTACCGCCGGCTCCGTCGCGTCGCGGCCGCTGGAGGAGAGGTTGACGGCGCCACCGAGCAACTGCCCTTCAGAGTCGAGCCGCTGCCCCTGAACCACGAGGTTGCTGCCGTCGAAGCGATCCCAAACGACGGTCGCTGCCCCTTCTTCGTCGAGAGCCGGCTGCGGCTCGGCAGCATCGCGCCCGGCTGCCGAGAGGTTGAGGACTCCGCCGGCGGCGAGGCCAGCGGCAGAGAGCCGCTGCGCCTGGATGATCCAGTTCGAGCCGTTGAACCGATTCCAGACGACGGTCGCGGTGCCGTCGGCAGCAACTGCGACCTGCGGCTGGATCGCGCTCTCTTCGCTCGCCGAGAGGTTCAGGGTCGCTTCCCCCGGTTCCCCATCGGGCCCGACCTCTCGCTCTTGCACGATCGAGTCGGCGCCGTTGAAGCGACTCCAGACGACCGTCGCGGTGCCGTCGGCGCTTACCCCCACCTGTGGTTCGACCGCATCCTGCTTGGCTTCCGAGAGAGTGTGCGAGGAAGCCTCCCGGGTTCCGTCGGGGAGGATCCGGCGATCCTGAACGATGTAGTGGGAGCCGTCGAACTTCTTCCAGACGACGGTCGCGGTGCCGTCAGGGGCAACCGCGACCTGCGGCGCCGCCGCATCACGGCCGGTGGCCGAGAGGTTCTTGGTGCCTTCTTCCGGCTTCCCATCCGGCGCGATCCGGCGCGCCTGGACCAGGAAGTTGCTGCCGTCGAAGCGAATCCAGGTAACCGTCGCCGTCCCGTCGGGAGCAAGCGCGACCCGCGGCGCCAGCGCATCCTGCCCGGAGGCCGAGAGCTGCTGCGTCGCGCCCGGGGTGCCGTCCGCCGCGATCCGGCGCGCGAATACCCTGAATTCGCCGCCTCCTTCGCGGGCGCTCCAGACGACGGTGGTGGTGCCGTCCTCGGCGACGGCGGAGTCGGGACCGCCGACCACTTCCGCCGCCGACGAGATGTCGGCCGCTTCCGGTGAGCCGCCGACCCCGGGGGCCGGCGGCGACACCTTGGTCAGCGCCGGCAGCGACACCGGGCTGGGGACGAAGAGGCTGCTCTGGATCGCCTGGCGGAACTGCTGTTGCGCCGGAGCGGAGGACTCGATCTGCCAGTCGTGGCGCGTCCCGTTCTTGGGGAAGTTCCAGTTGAACCAGAGGTAGGCCTTGATTTCCGGGTGGTGCGGCAGGTAGGTCGTCAGCATTTCCCGGACCCAGTCGGTCTTGTTGCCGCCGTACTCGGTCGAGGCGTCCTCGACGATCGCGATCGGCTTGGTCGGTGCCAGTTCCTTGATGATGTCGAGCGTCGGCGTGATCGTCTGGTCGGGGTTGATCCAGCGGTCCGGCTGCGCCGGGTTGCGCCCCCAGTTGTAAGAGTCAAGACCCGTCCAGTCGACGTATTGGTCGCCGGGGTAATAGGGGCTCGGGTTCGATTCAGGGTCAGACCAGATGCTGTTGACGACCCAGGTCCAGGTCACGTTGGTCGCGCCCTGGCCGACGACGAGGTCGTGGAAGTGGCGCCAAGCGGCGACGAAGTCAGGACTGCGGCCCCAGGCGTACCAGGCGCCGTTCATCTCCCACCAGGGCGCGAAGAGGAAGGGGTGCCCCCAGGCCTTCGCTTCCTGCGCCCATTTCTTGATCGCTGCGTCTTGGCTGCCGTTGACGACGGCTGCCAGGGTCATTTCTTTGCCCAGGCCCATCGTCACCAGAGGGATCGCGCCCCGTGCAGCGGTGGCATTCATCTCGGTTTTGTCGAAGCTGCACCAGCTCTGGCCCTGGTTGAGGATCGCCACCTTCTTGCCGGCATGGCGCTCGAACAAGTTCCAGGCCGCTTCGTCGCGCGGGGCGTTTTCGGTGCCCCCGTAGGTTTCGCCACTGATCGTCGCGCCGAAGTACATCGAGGCGGTCGCCGGCTCGGCGGTCCCCAGCAGCAGCGCCGCGGCACAGACGCCGAGCGCAAGCGCCTTTCGAACACCTCCCTGGACCATTGTTCGATGCTTGCGAAGAAACGGCGATCCGTCAAGCACGGCCGCGGCGGAGGATGGGAGCCCCGCCGCCGGTACGGCGACGGGGCTTAACCAAGGGGTGGCGGATCAGGATTGCTGTTCTTCTTCCTGCTGTTGCTGCTGTTCTTTCTGCACCTGCGCCGCGGCGACTACGCAGCGTGAGAAGGGAGTGCCCTTCTCCCCTTTCACGTGCTTACGGCTCATTTCCTTGCAGGCCTGAGAAGGGGTGAGCTTTTCGTTGTTTGCAGCGCGGGCCATCGCCGTCACGCACTGGCTGAAGGGGGTCCCCTTCTCGCCTTTGACGTGCTTGCGGCTCTGGTCCTTGCAGTCGACGCCATAGGCCTTCGCCTTTTCCGGCAACGGCGCCTTTGGGCCGGGCGTTTCGTCCGGTTTTTCGTTTTCCGGAGTTTCAGGCTTTTCCTGCGGCCCTTTGCCTTTGCCCTGGCTGCCGGGGTCGCTCGGCGGGCCGCTCGCCAGTGCCATTGCGGGCACCACCATGAGGACGAGCGCACCCAAGAGAACGGTGAGCTTCATGCGGAGCTTCATCGAGCCTTCCTTTTCGGTCGGGGGCGCCCCTGACTGGCGAGGGGCTTCAATTCGATACGCCCCCTGAAACGGCTGGGGGCGGCCGGCGTCAGCCCCATCTCGCCTTAAGGTTTTTTTTCGGCCCCTTTGCCATTGCCGGGCCCAGACGTCTCGGCGCTGGGCGCAACAGCTTCCGCCGACCCCGAGGGGGCCGGCGGGTGGGAAGCTTCGGAGGCTGCGGCGGGAGGCTTGCCCGATCCCTTCGGCGGCGAGCTCGGTGCCTTGGAGGAATTAGACGAAGGTGCCTGTTCACCGCCACCGCCCTTGCCACCGCCGTTGCCACCGCCGTTGCCACCGCCTCCCCGCTGCGCAGGCGCGTGGGCGGCGGCCGTTTCCTGACCCTTTGCGGCCGCAGTGGGGTGCTGCTTTTCGTGGTTGCGGCCGTGCGGGTGTTCGGTCGGCGAGGCCGGCGCCGCTGCCTTGTCGTGACGATGTCCCCGGTGGCCATTGGCGTGGCCTTTCTCTTTCCCCTTTCCCGAGGCGTTGTTGGCTCCCCGCGCGCCAGCTTGGGCACTGCCGCCGGCCTGTGAGCCGTTCGCAGCGCTGGTCTTGCCACCGCGATCCGCAGCGGAGCTGTTCCTATCTCCGGAATCAGGGGAGTTCGCCGAGGAGCTGCTCGACCGCGAGCTGCGGTCGCCCGGTAGGCCGAGATGGATGGTTCCGCTCCGGTCGGCCGCGGTCACGCCGATCGCCGCTACCACCGCTACCGTCGCCACCCCTTTTGCCACAGCCGAGGCGCCAATCGTTTTCGCCGCGCCGCCACCGAGCGTCGCCGCCAGGCCGCCCCCGGTTGCACCCTGCGAGCCGCCGCCGAGCAGACCGTGCAGCATCCCGACCGCGGCGGCCGGAGGCAGCGGCGCCAGTGCCGCCAGGTCCCGCTGCCGCCCCTCGATTTCGTCGCGGAACTGTCGACAGGCGGTGCAGGAGCGCAGGTGGGCGCGGATGTCGCGACGGCGGGTGACGCGGCCGTCGCCGTCGGACAGGGCCCTGGCGACCTCGTCGCAGCTCATCTCACGTCCCGCGTCCATCTGCCGCAGGCTTTGCCGCGCCTCGTAGAGCGTTTGCCGCGCCACCGCCCCAGTGGTGTCGAGGGCAGCGCCGATCTCCTCGAAGTCGAGCCCGGAAAGCTCGCGCATCACCAGCACCTCGCGCTGGCGTTCTGGCAGTTCCCGCAGGTCGTCGAGCAGCCCCCGCAGCCGCTCGCGCGTTGCCACATCCTCGGCCAAGCCGTAGCCCGGCGCCACCTGCTCGACGTCCAGCTCCCGCGTCTCGCGCCGCCGCCGCAATAGGTCGATCGACTCGTTGTGGGCAATCCGGTACAGCCACGGCTTCAGCTCGATCGCGCGCTCCTCGCCGGGCAGCGCCCGCAACACCTTGGCCATCGTGTTCTGCAGCGCTTCCTGGGCGTCGTCCGGGTTGCCGACGATCGCCAGACAGAAGCGATAGAGCGCTTGGTGATAGCGGCTGAAGATCGCTGCAAAGGCACGCTTGTCCCCGCCCACCGCCCGCCGGGTCAAGCGGTCGTCGGAGAGCAGGCGGCTGAATCCTGCCGCGGTCGCTCCTTCGCTCACTGGGCAATCTTCCCATCGCGGGCCATCCGTTCAAGGGTAGGGACTGGGTGACTTGCTTCCTAAAACGGTCCCTCCGCCCCTTCTGTCAGCGCCTATCCCGACTAGTCGGATTAAGAACTGACGGATGAGGGGACTGTCCCGTTTTGTTAAGGAAACCAATCCATCGGCGGCCACTGTGCCGCGTCGGAACAAGGAGGGGAGTTCACATGATTGGAGCGCTGATCGGACTGATCATCATCGTCGCGATCGTGCTGGTGCTGCTGAAGGTGGCCGTGGCCGGAGGAATCCTCGGCGTGATCGCGATCATCCTCCTCATCCTCCTCCTGCTCGGCCGGCTCTGAGGCTCAGCTCCTGGAACTGCATCAAATTTCCGGTCTGCTGGGCCGGAAATTTGATGCAGTTGGGTAGCGAGGGACCATGAGCCATCTCGTCCTCGGGCCGCTACTGCGGCACGTCTCCGAGACCCAGGCGACGATCTGGGTCGAGACCGGCGAGGCCTGCGAGGTCGAGATCCTCGGCCAGCGCGAGCGTACGTTCCGGGTCGAGGGCCATCACTACGCACTGGTCTGTATCGAAGGGTTGGAGCCGGCCTCGCGCTACGAGTACGAGGTCCGGCTCGACGGCGAGCTGCGCTGGCCCGAGCCCGGCTCCGAGCTGCCGCCTAGCGTGATCCGCACCACCGACGCGGACAAGGCGCTCGACATCTGCTTTGGCTCCTGCCGGGTGGCGGTGCCGCACGAGGCGCCCTTCACCGAGCCCAAGGACGAGAGTGAAAAGGGCCACGAGGTCGACGCGCTCTGGGTGCTGGCGAAGCAGATGGCCTCAGGCGAGCGCGAGGAGTGGCCCGAGCAGCTCTTCCTCCTCGGCGACCAGGTCTACGTCGACGAGGGCTCACCGAAGACGCGCAAGAAGATCAAGGAGCGGCGCGGCACCGAGACCCCGCCCGGCGACGAGGTGACCGACTTCGAGGAGTACACCTGGCTCTACCGGGAGAGCTGGGAGGAGCCGCTGATCCGCTGGCTCTTCGCCAACGTCTCGGTCTCGATGCTGTGGGACGACCACGACATGAGCGACGACTGGAACATCTCCCGCAGCTGGCTGCTGGAGATGCAGGAGAAGTCGTGGTGGCACCGCCGCGCGATCGGCTGCATCGCCAGCTATTGGATCTACCAGCACCTCGGCAACCTCTCCCCACGCGAGCTCGCCGAGGACGAGCTCTACCAGCGGGTGCGCGGCAACCAGCACGCCGGCGAGGAGCTGTTCGACTGGGCCCGCCACACCACCGTCCACGGCGCCGGCACGCGCTGGAGCTACTGCCGCGACTTCGGCCGCACCCGGGCGATCTTCATCGACTCCCGCGCCGGGCGGGTGCTGGAGCCCGACCGCCGCGCAATGGTCGACGACGAGGAGTGGGAGTGGATCGTGGATAAGACCGAGGGCGACTTCGACCACCTGCTGATCGCCACCACCGTGCCCTGGCTGCTCTCCCCCACCTTCGACCGACTCGAGGCCTGGAACGAGCGTATGTGCGACGGCGCCTGGGGCAAGCCGGCTGCCTGGGCCGCCGAGAAGCTGCGGCGCGCAGTCGACTTCGACCACTGGGCCGCCTTCGGCGAGTCGTTCGCGAAGCTGCGCGACCTGCTCGGCGAAGTCGCCCGCGGCGAGCGCGGCAAAGCGCCGGGCTCGATCGTCGTCCTCTCCGGCGACGTCCACCACGCCTATCTCTGCGAGGCCGGCTACCCGAAAGCGGAGGATTCCGGATCGACCAAGCGCAGCCCCATCTACCAAGCGGTCTGCTCGCCCTACCGCAACCCGCTAGACGAGAAAGAGCGGCGGGTGGTGAGGGCCGGCTTCCGCCGTCCGGCGATCGCCCTCGCCCGGCTGCTGGCGCGGGCGACCGGCGCCCTCGATCCGGGCATCCGCTGGCGCCTCCTCGACGGCCCCTACTTCGACAACCAGGTCGCGACTCTCGAACTCGACGGTCGCACCGCGACCATGCGCCTCGACAAGACGGTGCCGGGCGAAGCCGGCAAGGAGGCGCTCGAGGAGAGCTTCTCCCGCCGCCTTGCCTAACAGCGGTGCGACTTATCGCTGTATGACAACGAAAAGTCGCACCGCTGTGGCTATTCCTGCATGCGGAGCACCATGTAGTGGGCATCGGCGCCGATGAACAGTTCGCCGCTGCCGGTGTAGCAAGCCTGGTAGGCGATGTGATCGGGGGAGGTAACGGCGGCGCTGTAGACGACTTCTTCGGTCAGCGAGCCGGGGGCGATCACGACCCGGTCGCCGAAGCCGACGCCGGGGATTTCGGTGCCGACGCTGTTGCAGCGGTCGGCGGGTTTGAGCGGCCCGGGGCCGGTGAGGTAGCCCTGCGCGATCACTTTGGCGAAGCCGCTCAGGTCCGGTTCGCTTGGGCCCGGGGGCGTGGGCGACGAGGGCGCAGGCGGCAGCTGCAGGGTCGACTCGTCGATGTCGGCGCCGGTGAGGGAGTCGTCGCGACCTTGTCGCCGGTCACCGCGGCGGCCGCGAGCTCGGCGCCGCGGACCTGGCCGTCCTTGATGTGCATCGTCCTGATCGCGTTTGGCGCGATGTCCTTGCCCGTGATCTTGCCGGCGGCGTAGGCGGTGCCGGCCCCCAGCGCCGCGAACAGCGCCAAGTAGGCGACGAGGTTGCGGCGGAGGTAGCGGATCGGGTGGAAGTGGCGGATCGGGTTCATCGGGGTTCGTTCCTCTCGGTCGTCGACGGGACGACTGGAGGATCTCGTCCCGACCCGCCCCGCACATCGAGGCGATCCCCAAACCCCCACCCCAAAAGTTCCGCCCCCACCCCTAGTTCCGTGGTTCCTTATGCACGACGTAGGCAAAAGGAACCAGGGAAGCGTTGATCGAGCGCATGGGAGCGGCGATTCTGGGTAGAGGGGGCGCGTCTTTACCGCACAGGAGGCGCTGAATTGGGCATTGGCATTGAAAGAGCGAGATGGGCGGTGGGTGCGATCGCGGCAGCGCTGCTTGTCGCCTTGACCGTGGTCCCCGCGGCGCGGGCGGAATTCTCCACCCTCTACGGCGGCGACATCAGCTGCGCCGTCCAGCCGGCCAACGGCAACGTCCGCCTCTGCGGCGGCAAAACGACCACCTGGGACGGGGCGACGAAGATCGACGTCAATGTGATCCTGCCGCCGGCGCCGGGCGCCGGCGCGGACGGGCCGTACCCGCTGATCGGCGACTTCCACGGCTGGGGCGGCTCGAAGATCGGCCTCAACGAACAGACGCAGGCCTGGGCTGAACGCGGCTACGCCGTCTTCAGCATGAGCGACCGCGGCTGGGGCGAATCGTGCGGCAGCAGCGACCCGGAAAAACTGAGTCCCGCCTGCGCCGCCGGCTTCAACCACCTGATGGACGATCGCTACGAAGTGCGCGACGCCCAGTACCTGATCTCTCTCCTCGCCGACGAAGGGGTGGCCGAGCCGCAGAAGATCGGCGCCACCGGCTACTCCTACGGCGGCGGCATGTCGATGGCACTGGCGGCGCTGCGCAACCGGACGATGCTGCCCGACGGCTCGCTGGTGCCGTGGGAAAGCCCCGACGGCAAGGCGATGGAACTCGCCGCCGCGGTGCCGCAGTGGCCCTGGAGCGACCTCGCCTACTCGCTGATGCCGAACGGAACCACGCTCGACTACGTCGCCGACGCTCCCTACCTCGGGCCGAACGGCAACGCCCCGATCGGGATCGAGAAGGCTTCCTACGTCAGCGGCCTCTACGGCCTCGGCCTCGCGGACAGCAACTACGCGCCGCCGAAAACCGATCCGGAAGCTGACCTGACCGACTGGTACACGCTGATCAACGCCGGCGAGCCCTACGACGCGAACCCGCTCGCCGCCGAAGTGGTGAGCCAGATCACCACCTACCACTCCTCCTACTACATCAACCACAGCCAGCCGCCGGCGCCGCTGCTGATTCAGAGCGGCTGGAACGACGACCTCTTCCCGCCCGACGAGGCGATCCGCTTCTACAACCGCACCCGCACCCAGTTCCCGGGCGACCCGGTCTCGCTCTTCTTCATGGACGACGGCCACGCGCGCAGCCAGAACAAGTCCGCCGACGAGGCCCTCTTCCGCGGCCGCGAGGAAGCCTGGTTCGACCACTACCTGAAGGGCGAAGGCGCGGCTCCGAGCTCGAGCGCGACGGCGCTGACCACCGTCTGCGGCGGCGCCTCGGAAGGCCCCTACGCCGCCGCCTCCTGGAAGGAGCTGGCCCCGGGCGAGATCCACCTCGACAGCGCCGCGACGCAGACGATACTGCCCACCGCCGGCGACCCGATCTCGCTCTTCTTCATGGACGACGGCCACGCCCGCAGCCAGAACAAGCCGGCCGACGAGGCGCTCTTCCGCGCCCGCGAGGACACCTGGTTCAACCACTACCTGCAGGGCGAAGGGGCG
>JBQCCT010000230.1:0-3171 GCA_051961955.1 Solirubrobacterales bacterium | reverse complement strand
AGCAGCCTATCTGGCGAGTGGCGAGATGCAAGCCGCTCAGGAAACGCCGGCCAGCGCCGCCAGCCGCTCCAGCGTGTGCAGCTGCTCGGAGCGCTCGACGTGGACCGGCGAGCAGATCAGGCGGTCGATGCCGGCACCGCGGAAGCGCTCGATCCGCTCGGCCACTTCGGCCTCGGTCCCGACCAGCGAGGTCGCCTCGACGATCTCGTCGGGCATCGCCTCGAAGGCGCCGCCGCGGTCGCCGTCCTGGAAGCGGCGCTGGACCTCGTCGGCGACCTCGCCGAAGCCGAAGCGGTGGGCGAGGTCGACGTAGAAGTTGGTCTTGCGGCTGCCCATGCCGCCGAAGTAGAGGACGAGGCCGGCCTTGACGACGTTCTTCGCCGCCTCGAGGTCGCCGTCGATCGCCACCTGCAGCGAAGGGCTCACCTCGAGGTCGGAGCGCTGCCGCCCGCCCTTGGCGAAGCCCGCCTCCAGGTGCTCGCCCCAGGTCTGCTCGAAGGCGTCGACGCTGAAGAAGATCGGGATCCAGCCGTCGCAGATCTCCGCCGCCATCTCCACCGATTTGCGGCCGATCGCGCCGACGAAGACGGGAATGTGGTTGCGCAGCGGGTGGAAGTTCAGCTTCAGCGGCTTGCCCTCGCCGCCGGGCAGCGGCAGCGTGTAGTGCTCGCCCTGGTGGTCGAGCGGCCCTTCGCGGGCGACGATCGCGCGGACGACTTCGATGTACTCGCGGGTGCGGCCCCAGGGCTTCGCGTAGGGCACCCCGTACCAGCCCTCCGAGACCTGCGGCCCGGAGGGGCCAAAGCCGAAGAGGAAGCGGCCACCGGAGAGTTTGTCGATCGTCGCCCCGGCCATCGCCGCGGCGGCCGGCGGGCGGGCGGGCACCTGCAAGATCGCAGCGCCGAGGTTGATCTTCTCCGTCCGCGCCGCCAGCCAGGCGAGCACGCTGACCACGTCGGAGCCGTAGGACTCGGCCGCCCAGACCGACTCGTAGCCCATCCCCTCGGCGGCCAGCACCAACTCCGCGGCCTCCTCGCCGGCGGGTCCTATCCCCCAGTAGCCGAGGTTGAGTCCGAGCTTCAGGCTCATCGCTTCCGCACCCTATTGAATAGGAGCCCATGGGCAACGGCCGCCCCGACATCGACGCCGGGCTCTCCAGCAAGGAGGCGGCCGCGCGCCTGCGCAAGCTGGGGCCGCCGCCGGAGACCTCCTCGCGCTCGGTCTCGAGCATCGTCGCCGGCAACGTCTTCACCCTTTTCAACGCGATCATCGGGGCCTTCTTCATCCTCGACCTCGGCCTCGGCCTCTACGCCGACTCGATCTTCGGCCTGATCGCCGTCGTCAACTCCTACATCGGCATCCGCCAGGAGCTGAAGGCGAAGGCGACCCTGGACGAGCTGGCGGTGCTGGTGGCGCCGCACGCGCGGGTGGTCCGCGACGGGCAGGTGGTGGAGTTGGTCTCGACCGAGGTCGTGCCCGGCGACGTGGTCCAGGTCGGGCCGGGCGACCAGCTCGTCGCCGACGGCGAGGTGATCTCCTCGCGGGGGATGACGATGGACGAGTCGCTTCTGACCGGCGAGTCCGACGGCATCCAGAAGGGGAGCGGCGACCGCGTCCTCTCCGGCTCCTTCTGCGTCTCCGGCTCGGGCCACTACCTGGTCGACGCGGTGCGCGAGCAGAGCTACGCCGGGCGGCTGGCCGGCGAGGCGAAAGCCTTCCGCCACCCGCCCTCGCCGCTGCAGGAGGAGGTGAACCGGGTGATCATCGCCTCCACCTACGTGATGCTGCCGCTGGCGGCGATCCTCGTCCTCAGCCTCAAGGTGCGCAACGTCGGGCTCGAAAGCGCGGCGCAGACGGCGACCGCCGGCCTGGTGACGCTGATCCCCGAGGGGCTGGTGCTGCTGATGAGCGTCACCTTCGCGGTGGCGGCGGTGCGCCTGGCCCGGCGCGACACGCTGGTGCAGCAGATGAGCGCCAGCGAGAGCCTCGCCGCCGTCGACACGATCTGCGTCGACAAGACCGGGACGCTGACCGCGGGCGAGCTGCGGCTGACCGGGGTCGAGTTCGCCGACGGGGTCGACCCGAAGGCGGGCGGGGCGGCGCTCGGCCGCTTCGCCGCCAGCGCCGGCGACCGCAACAAGACGCTGGAGACGATCGCCCGGAAGTTCCCCGGCAGGGCGGCGCGGGTGAGCGGCGAGGTGCCCTTCAGCTCGGAGTGGAAGTGGAGCGGAATCTCGCTGGACGGCGGCTCCGGCCGCGCCACCTTCGTGCTGGGGGCGCCGGATGTGCTGGCCGAGTCGGGGGCGCTGACGCTGCCGCCGCGCCTCGCCGCGAAGCTGCGGGAGGAGACGAGCGCCGGGCGCCGGGTCGTCGCCTTCGGCCAGACCACCGAGGCGCTGCCGAGCGACCCGGCCGCCGACGGGGCGCCGCGGCTGACGCCGCTGGCGCTGGTGGTGCTGGAGGAGACGCTGCGGCCCGACGCCGCCGAGACGATCGCCTACATGCGCGAGCAGGAAGTCGACCTGAAGCTGATCTCCGGCGACGCCGCCGCGACCGTGACCGCGGTCGCCTACGCGGTCGGGGTGCCGCGCGAGGCCGGGGTGATCGAGGGCCCCGATCTGCCCGAGGACGAGGAGGGCCTGAAGCGGGCGGCGCTGGAGAACACGATCTTCTGCCGGATCAAACCGGAGCAGAAGAAAGCGCTGGTCGGGGCGCTGGTCGCCGCCGGTCGCTACGTGGCGATGATCGGCGACGGGGTCAACGACGTGCCGGCGCTGAAGCGGGCGCGGATGGCGGTGGCGATGGGCTCGGGCGCGCAGGTGACGAAAGGCGTCGCCGACGTGGTCCTGCTCAAAGACCAGTTCGCGCGGCTGCCGGAGGCGGTCGGCGAGGGCCGCCGGATCGCCCGCAACATCCACCGCCTCGGCCGCCTCTACCTGACCAAGACCGTCTACGCGGCGACGCTGATCATGCTCGTCGCGGTGCCCGGCTTCGCCTTCCCCTTCCTCCCCCGCCACCTGACGATCGCGGCGCTGCTGACGATCGGCATCCCCTCCTTCGTGCTGGCGCTGATGCCCTCCGACGGCCCGCTCTACCGCGGCCGCCTGCTGCGCGCGCTGGCCGCCTTCGCGGTCCCGGCCGGCGTCTCGACGGCGCTGGCCTCGATCCTCT
>JBQCCT010000229.1:0-5621 GCA_051961955.1 Solirubrobacterales bacterium | reverse complement strand
AGGATCGCCTGCGCCTGCTCGCGCGAGAGCTCGAATTTGCTCATCAGCCCCTCGCGGGCGGCGTCCGGGTCGTCGGAGCCGCGGATCAACGCGATCACCGCGTCGAGGTTGTCGAGCGCGACCAGCAGCCCCTCGAGGATGTGCGCCCGCGCCTCGGCCCGCCGCAGTTCGAACTGAGTGCGGCGGGTGATCACCTCGCGCTGGTGTTCCACGTAGTGGTGGATCAGCTCCAGCAGGCTCAGCGTCTTCGGGACGCCGTCGACCAGCGCCACCATGTTGGCGCCGAAGGTCGTCTGCATCGCCGTTTTCTTGTAGAGGTTGTTGAGGACGACTTTGGCCGGCGGGCCGCCGCGCTTCAGCTCGATCACCAGGCGCATGCCGGAGCGGTCGGACTCGTCGCGCAGGTCGGAGATGCCCTCGAGCTTTTTGTCGCGGACGAGGTCGGCGATCTTCGTGATCAGGCCGCCTTCGCCGCCCTTTTTGACCATGAAGGGGAGCTCGGTGACGACGATCGCCTCCTTGCCGCCTTTGAGCGGCTCGACGTGGGCGCGCGCCCGCACGCGGATGCTGCCGCGGCCAGAGGCATAGGCGTCGCGGATCCCCTCCCGACTCATGATTCCGCCGCCGGGGAAGTCGGGGCCCTTGACGTGCTCCATCAGGCCCTCGAGATCGATCGCGGGGTCGTCGATGTAGGCGGTGACCGCGGCGGCGACCTCGCGCAGGTTGTGTGGCGGGATGTTCGTCGCCATCCCCACCGCGATTCCCGAGGTGCCGTTGACCAGCAGATTCGGGAACCGCGCCGGCAGCACCAGCGGTTCCTGCGCCTTCTCGTCGTAGTTGGGACCGAAGTCGACGGTGTCGGCGTCGATGTCCCGCAGCATCTCGGTCGCGAGCCGTCCGAGGCGGGCCTCGGTGTTGTGACTGACGAAGCCGTTGGTGAGGAAGGAATGGTCTTCGCTGTCGACCCGGATCGAGTAGACCGGCTGCACACCAGCGCCGGTAACCGACTCGACCTCGGCATAGAAGTAATCGCCGGTCATCAGCGGCGTGATGACGTCGCGCACCTCCTGTGACTCGATCCGCTCCAGAATCGCGGTGCCGCCCTGCTCCCAGCGCTCGATCCGATCGATATTGTGCCGGCGCAACCAGGCACCGCCCGAATCACCGTCGTCGGCTTCCGAGCGAACGTAGCGAGAGACAAATGGGACGTGGTCGCGGCTCAATGCCCGACTGCTGACGGGGATCCGCTCGAGATCCGCCACGAGCTTCGCCTGCTTGACGCCGAGGAAGCCGACGTTACTCGCGAAGATGCGCGCATCCCGTCGATTGCTGATGACGACCTTGTACTCGCCCTTCTCGTAACGGCAGATCCTCGAGACCACCCCGGCCTCAAGGAGAAGGAGTTGTACGTCACGAGCAAGTTGAGCACTGTAGGTCGAGTACGACACCTGGATCGTCTTCCGCGGCAACAGCGATGAGGAGCCGTCACCGGTGAACAGGGCGCGGAGGAATTCCCGCTTGAACGCGGCACTCGATTGCCAAACGAACTCCGGCACCACCTTCTCTCGCGCGGCTCCACGCACCTCGCAGAGAGAGGACTGACGGAAATGGTCGAGGTTCTGGACGTCGAGCTCGTGCAGAAGGCTCCCCGAAGCGATTCGCCGCGAGTACACGTACCTTGGCCCGCCGACAACCGCGTCGTAGGCACTGAGAATGCTGTCGAAGAATTCTTTGTCGACGTTGTTGAAGCCGGCGCGACTTGGCCCGATCCAACCCTCGGAGACAAAGGCGCCGGCAAGGAGTGCGAGTTGCTTTTCCCGCTCCGTCAGCTCTCCGGCCTCATGTGCAGTGCGGGAGATCAGCACCCGATCGCCCGGCTGGATGTCCTCTAGCAACTTCCAGAGCAGCAGCGGGACGCCGGCCATATCCACGAGACAGAGGACCGGGTGGTTGTGGGTTCCCGTCAGCTCATGGCCTTGCGCCGTCCGCAGCTTCAGGGTTGGGTGGTCGCCCGAATGGAAGAGCTTGCTGGCATGGACCGGTCGGCCCAAGCGATCGAGCACCTCGAGGTCGATGTTCGCATCCGAGTCCGGATCGATGTCATCGACGATCGAGTCGATGCGAACGGTTCCTGCGGGAGTCGCGACACGAGTGTCGCCGGTGACGCAGTACCTCATCGCCGCTGCCGGGTCGTCGTCGATTGAGCCGAAGTTGCCCTGGCCGTCGACGAGGACGTAGCGCAGCGAGAAGTCCTGCGCCATCCGCACCAGCGTGTCGTAGATCGCCGAGTCGCCGTGCGGGTGGTACTTGCCCATCACCTCGCCGACGATGTAGGCGCACTTGCGGTAGGACCGGGTCGGCTGCAGGCCGATGTCGTGCATCGCGAACAGCACCCGCCGGTGCACTGGCTTCAACCCGTCGCGGACGTCCGGCAGCGCCCGCCCGACGATCACGCTCATCGCGTAATCGAGATACGACGAGCGCATCTCCTTCTCGAGCTCGCGCTCTTCGATGCGGCCGGTGAGTGCTTCGAGTGCCACTAGTGAGTCACTCCTTCAAAGAGGTCGAGTGAAAAATCAGACATCGAGGAATTTCACGTCCTTAGCGTGTTCCTCTATGAACTCCCGCCGTGGCCCGACCTGGTCGCCCATCAGCATCGAGAAGATCTGGTCGGCGGCGGTCGCGTCTTCCAGCGTCACCCTGGCCAAGGTGCGGCTGGCCGGGTCCATCGTCGTCTCGCGCAGCTGGTCCGGGTTCATCTCGCCCAGTCCCTTGAAGCGCTGCACGTCGACGCCCTTCCGCGCCAGCTCGAGGACTGCGCCTCGCAGCGCCTCGAAGGAGAGGGCGACGTTGCGGCGCTCGCCGTACTCGATCTCGAACGGCGGGCGGCCAACCTGTTTCAAGAGCGCTTCGTGGACCTCGGTGAACTTGCGGTAGTCATGGTGGGTGAACAAGGCCGCGGGCAGACGGTGGGTGCGAGCCAGGCCGGTCTTCCGCTCGGTCGCCTTGACGACGACCAGCTCGTCGTCCTGAGAGAGCACCTCGGTGTCGAACGGCTCCCCCTCCGGCGCTTTTTTGCCGAGCAGTTTCGCCGCGGCTTTCAGCGTCGTCGTCCCCTCGTCGAGCAGGCTCGACTCCTCGAGGAAGCGCACGACCTCGTGCCCGAACTCGGCCTGCAGCGAGGACCCCCAGCCCTCGTACTCCTTCGAGCGCCTGATGTAGGCCTGCCAGCGGCTCGCGGTCAGCTTGGTCTTCTTGCCGTTGGCGTCGACCAGCTCGAAGTCCTCGAGCTTGTCCCGCAGGAGCACGTCTTCGAGTTCCGAGTCGCGCTCGAGGTAGGTGATCTGGTTGCCCTGTTTAACCCGGTAGAGCGGCGGTTTGGCGATGTAGACGTAGCCGGCGTCGATCAAGTCCGGCATCTGCCGGTAGAGGAAGGTGAGCACCAGGGTGCGGATGTGGGCGCCGTCGACGTCGGCGTCGGTCGCCATCACGATCTTGTGGTACCGCGCGTCCTCAAGGTTGAACTCGTCGTGGACGCCGGTTCCGATCGCCGTGATCAGGGCCTGGATCTCGTTGTTGGCCAGCACCTTGTCGATCCGGCTCTTCTCGACGTTGATGATCTTCCCCCGCAGCGGCAGCACCGCCTGGGTGTTGCGGTCGCGGGCCTGCTTTGCCGAGCCGCCGGCGGAATCGCCCTCGACCACGAAGATCTCAGCCAGGCTCGGGTCCTTGACCGTGCAGTCGGCGAGCTTGCCCGGCAACGTCGAGTTCTCCAGCGCCGACTTGCGGCGGGTGAGGTCGCGGGCTTTGCGGGCGGCGTCGCGGGCGCGCGAGGCGTCGATCGCCTTGCTGATGACCCGCCGCGCGTCGCCCGGGTTCTCCTCGAGGTACTCGGCCAATTTGCGGTTGACCGTCTCCTCGACCAGGCCTTTGATCGGCGGGTTGCCGAGTTTGGTCTTGGTCTGACCCTCGAACTGCGGGTCGTGCAACTTCACCGAGATCACCGCGGTCAGCCCCTCCCGCACGTCCTCGCCGGCGAGGTTGTCGTCTTTCTCTTTCAGCAGCCCTTTGTTGCGCTCGTAGGCGTTCAGCGTCCGCGTCAGGGCGGCGCGGAAGCCGGAGAGGTGGGTACCGCCCTCATGGGTGTTGATGTTGTTGGCGAAGCTGAAGATCGACTCCTGGTAGGAGCTGTTCCACTGCAGCGCCAGCTCGACTTCGCCGGCCTCCTCGTTGCCCTCGAAGTAGATGACCTTGCGGTGCAGCTCGTCCTTGTTTTCGTTGAGGTGACGGACGAAATCCTCGATCCCGCCGTCGTACTGGAAGGTGACGCTGTTGGTGGCGCCGCGCTCGTCGACCAGCTCGATCTTCAGGCCGCGGGTGAGGAACGCCGTCTCGCGCAAACGCTCGGCCAACGTCTGAAAGTCGAACTCGATCTCCTCAAAGATCTCGAGGTCGGGCAGGAAGGTGATCTTGGTGCCGTGGGCTTTGGTCTGCTCGCCCTTGCTGAGGTCGTTCTGCGGTTTCCCGCGCTCGTAATCCTGCGACCAGACGTAGCCATCGCGGCTGATTGCCAGATGGAGGCGCTCCGAGAGCGCGTTGACAACGGAGACACCGACGCCGTGCAGGCCGCCGGAAACCTTGGAGCCGCCGCCGTCCCCGAACTTGCCGCCGGCGTGGAGCACGGTCAGCACGACCTCGGCGGCCGGCCTCCCCTCTTTCTCCATCCTCTCGACCGGGATGCCGCGGCCGTTGTCCTCGACCGTGCAGGAGTTGTCGGGGTGCAGGACGACCTTGACGCTGTCGCAGTGACCGGCCAGGGCCTCGTCGACGGAGTTGTCAACGACCTCGTAGACGAGGTGGTGCAGGCCCCGCGGCCCCGTCGAGCCGATGTACATGCCGGGGCGCTTGCGAACCGCTTCCAGCCCCTCGAGGACGGTGATGTCCTTAGCCCCGTAGGAGTCGCCGCTGGCTTTTTTGTCAGGCAATGAGTCCCTTCCGATTGACACAGAGACATACAAAGCCCCGACTCCTGGAGACTCGCTCCACGGCTGTCGGGGCGTAAATGCGAGTTGCCATAAGAATACCAGTTCGGGACCGCGGACAACCCGGCCCCGCTAGAAGATTTCCCTGCAAATCGTGCAAAAAGAGTGCCCGAAGTCAGTCCGAACTGACACGAAAGCGCAACGCCCGCGGCGCCTGCTCTCCAACCTGTTCTCGCAGCCGTTGTAAGAGGGCCTCCTGCATCAGGTCGAGCTCCTGCGCCCAGACTGCATCCGCACACTCGATCGTCAGCGTGCCCTCGCGTTCGGAGACCGGTGTGGCGACGGCGGCCAACTGCTTCCCGACCGCCGTCTCCCATGCTGCCTGCGCCGACGCCAGGGGCGTTTTGGGTGCAGCCCGCTGCAACGCCACCCGGAAGGCGGAGGCGGCGGGACGGGGGGCACGACGCCGACTCACGCGCCGATACCTCCTGTCTGCGGCGGCATTCGCACCACCGACTCCCGCGCGGTCGTCGGTACTTGCTCTTCGTCGGCGGCGGTGATCAGTATCTGGCCGCCATCGCCGAGGCGGGCGACCAGGCGCTCGCGCCGATCGGGATCGAGCTCGCTCATGACATCGTC
>JBQCCT010000228.1:0-7225 GCA_051961955.1 Solirubrobacterales bacterium | reverse complement strand
CCGGGGGTCTGCGCTGATGCTCTCCATCGGCAAGCTCGGCCGCGGCCAGGAGCGCTACTACCTCGACAAGGTCGCCGAAGGCGCGGAGGACTACTACTCCGGCGAGGGTGAGGCCGAGGGTTATTGGCTCGGAGACGCCGCCCGCGATCTCGACCTTGAGGGCAAGGTGGAGCCCGCCCAGCTCGTCTCGATGCTGACCGGCGAGGACCCCGCCACGGGCGACCCGCTCGGCCTCCGCCACGTCGAGGGCGGGGCGGTCCCCGGCTTCGATCTCACCTTCTCAGCCCCGAAGTCGGTTTCGATCCTCTGGGCGCTCGGCGGCGGCGGGATCGCCGCCGAGGTCAAAGCCGCCCATGCCGAGGCCGTGGAAGCCGCCCTTGGCTACCTGCAGGAGGTCGCCTGCCTCACCCGGCGCGGAGCCGGGGGGCGCGAATTCCTCCCCGGCAACGGTTTCCTCGCCACCGGCTACGTCCACCGCTCCTCCCGCGCCGGCGACATGCAGATCCACACCCATGTACTCGTCGCCAACGCCACCTACGCCGAGGGTCGCTGGACGCGGCTATACCACCCGGCGATCTACGACCACGCCAAAGCGGCCGGCTACATCTACGAGGCCCACCTGCGCGACGGGATGACGCGCCGCCTGGGGGTGCGCTGGCAGGAGGTCGAGAACGGCATCGCCGAGATCGCGGGCTTCACCGCCGAGCAGCTGCGCGCCTTCTCCACCCGCCGCTCGGAGATCCTCGAGGCGGCAGGGGGTGAGGGCGCATCAGCGCGGGCGATGCAGATCGCGACGTTGACGACGCGCACCGCGAAGGACCGCGACCTCACCACCGAGAGCCTGCGCGACCTCTGGCGCGCCAAGGCGCAGGAGATCGACCTTACCCGCGAGGCGATCCATTCGACTTTCGGCCGTGAGGTCCACTCGGCCGACACCGGGCTCACGGTCGCAAAGGTGGAGGCCGCGCTGACCGCCCACACCTCCCACTTCGACCGCCGCGACGCGATCCAGGCGGTCGCCGACTCCCTGCCTGCGGGAGCCCCCGGCCCGAAGGTGGTCGAGCTGGCAGACGCCTACCTCTCCCGGCCCGAGGTGATCCCCATTGCCGAGACCGCGAAGGGCCAGCGGTTCACCACGCGGGTGATCTGGGAGCTGGAGCAGCAGGCGCTCGCAAGCGCCGAGGCGATGGCGGCGCGCTCGGATCGGGCCGTGGTTGACGAGCTGGTCGTCAGCAGCACCCTCTCCCAGCGGCCGAGCATCAAGTCCGATCAGGAGGCGATGGTCAGGCACCTGCTTCGCGGCGGCGAGGGCATCGTCGTCGTGATCGGCGAGGCCGGGACCGGGAAGACGTATGCCACCGTCGCCGCCGCTCGGGGTTGGGCCGAGGGCGGCAACGAGCTGCGGGTCGCGGCGCCGACCTGGCGGGCCGCGAACGTCCTGCGCTCGGAGGGCTTGAAGGCGGCCAGCGTCGCCCGGCTTCTGGCCGAGCTCGACCGCGGCGCCGCTGCGGGCCAACAGGCGCTTGCCCGCGGCTCGGTGCTGGTGGTCGACGAGGCGGGGATGGTGGACTCGCGGGCAATGGCGAGGCTGATCGACCACGCCCAGGAGGCCGAGGCGAAGCTGGTCCTGATCGGCGATCCCGCCCAGCTTGGCGAGATCGAGGCGGGCGGGCTCTTCGCGGCGATCGCGTCGAGGGCCGAGGCGGTCGTCTTGGACGAAGTGATCCGCCACCGGGGCGAGCTTGAGCGCGAAGGCGCGAAGCTGATCCGCCAGGGCGAAGGACGGGAAGCCTTGGCGCTCTACCAGGGCGCCGAGCGGGTGACGGTCTCAGACGATCCGCTCGCCCGCCGAGAGGCGATGGCCGCCGACTGGTGGCGCAGCTACCGCGAAGGTGAGGACGCGATGATGCTGGCGAAGCGGAACGCCGAGGTGCGGGAGCTGAACGAGATGGCGCGGGAGAAGATGCGGGCCGAAGCCAAGCTCGGCGCCGAGGAGCTGCAAGTCGGCGAGGCCCGCTTTGCGGTCGGCGATCAGGTGATCACCCGGATCAACGACCAGCGCTTGCAGGTCTTCAACAGGGAGCGCTGGCGGATAGCGGAGGTGGATGCGGGCTCCCGGCGTTTGGTGTTGGACGGAATCGACACCCTTAGGCGGGTGTGTGTCGATTCCGTCTTCTTGGGGCGGGTTAACCCGAGGGACGGCGCCCCGGCAATCGAACACGCCTATGCGGCGACGATCTACCAGGCGCAGGGCGCGACTCTCGATTCGGCCTTCGTGATGGCCGACCCCTCGATGACGCGGGAGGAGTTCTACGTCGCCACCTCGCGGACCCGCGGCGAGACCTTCCTCTACGTGACCCCGGAGGTGCAGCTCGCCCGAGAGGAAATCGCCCCGGGCTCTCCCTACCTGCGGGATGGTCTTGAGCACATCGCCGAAGCCGCCGAGCGCTCGGGCGCCCAGTCTGCGGCGATAGACGAGGCGCTGCGCTCGCGCGTTTCGCAGATGCCCTCCGATCAGCTTGTCTCTCAACTGCGGGAGCTGTCCTCGGAGATCAGGGCCGAGTCCCAGCACCAGCAGGCTCATCTCCGCCACGCCGAACGGGTCGCCGAGTACGAACAGCGCTTCGAGCTTCTGGCAGGGCGGCGCGAGAAGATCTCCGAGCCGGGGCGCTGGGAGCGGCGGGCCGATCGAGCAGAGCGCGAGGCCGCAGAACGCGATCGTGCTCACCGCGAGCGCTGGGCACGGGAGGAAGCCGAGAAGTTGCGGGCCGAGGCCCGCGAGCTGCCCGAGGTTCGCCACGAGGCCCGCGCCGAAGCCGCGGTGATCGAATCCGTGCTCGCCGACCGCGAACGCCTCGCCGCCGCCGCAGCCCGCGTCTCGCCTCCCGACTACATCAAGCGCGAGCTGGGCGAGCGCCCGAGCGATCCGGGCAAGGCCCGCGAGTGGGACAAGGCGGTGCGGGGAATCGAGGGCTATCGCGAGAGGAACGGCGTGGTGGACAGAGACAGCGCGCTCGGAGCGAAGCCGAAGAATCCCGGCCGCAGGAGTGAAGGGGAGCAGGTCAAGAGGCAGATCGAGCGCGCCCAGCGGGCGCTGCGGTTGCGCCAGCGGCTGGCGAGAGCACGGCAGCACTCGCATGACATGGGCCGATCCTTAGGGCGATAAGGTCCGCTGGCACCGCCCCGTCAGACGGTAGAATGGTGCTCGCAAGCGGGCCTGCGTCTTTCGGTTCGCGATCTGGCTTGGGTCGCTGGTTCGAAACCAGCCGCGCCCATCGTCTTCACCTTCGATCCGTTCAATCTCTGACAGGGGATTTGGGAGAAAGATCCGGATTCCGGACAGATGGCCGAACTTTGATTACGGGCACTCCCGAAAACAAGGGATTTCCTAATGTTGGATTGAATACTGGCCGAGAATTTGCCTATGATGGTGTTCTCGCAGGTTTCGCCCTAACCAGTCTCCGGGTAGAGGAACTCCTTTTTGCTTACTTCAAAGTTCTTTCGCGGTTCGAACCGAAAATTCCACCTGCTCGGGGGGTTGCTGGCACTACTGCTGGCCTTGAGCGTTCCCGCATTGGCGTTCGGCGCTTTCAGCGGCAACAGCAGTTCTAACTCCAACTCCGGGCCCACCTGCCTAGGACTTGAAGTCACGATTGCCGGCACGTCTGGCGATGATGTTTTGCGCGGCACTCCAGGCAACAACGTGATTGACGGCTTTGGCGGTAATGACCGGATCATCGGCGGTGGCGGTATCGACGTCGTCTGCGGCGGTCCTGGTAACGACTACATCACCACCGGGAAAGGCCCCGACAAGATTGCCGGCGGGCCCGGCAACGACAAAATCAACTCGCGGCGCGGTCCCGACCTCGACTACGGCCAGGGTGGAAACGACCTTCTCATCGGCGGTCCCGGTTTCGACCGCATGTGGGGAGGCAGCGGTCGCAACACCGAATGGGGCAAAGAGAGAAAAGCGCCGCCGCTGGGGCGCGTCGTAAAAACGGCGAGCGGTCGCGGCGGTTGCGACAAGGGCAAAGAAAAAGACAAGGGCGAATGCAAAGGCAAGAACCAGCCTCCCGGCGCGGTCGGCGACAAAGCCACCACCAATGAGGACACCGCCATAGGGATCAACGTCCTTGCCAACGACAGCGATCCCGATGGCGACACGCTCACCATCGTCTCCCTCAACACGGCCGGCACGCGCGGCGCGGTCACGATCACCGGCGGCGGCACCGCGGTCGGATACGACCCGCGGGGCCGCTTCGACGAACTGCAGGTGGGCCAAAGCGCCGAAGACCAGTTCGCCTACACGATCAGCGACGGGCACGAACACACCGCCACCGCCACCGTCGCGGTGACCGTCACCGGCGTCGACGACCCGCCGAAAGCGGTCAAAGACTCGGTGAAACTGAAAGAAAACGCCTCCTCCGCACACGTCGACGTGCTCGCCAACGACACCGACGTCGACGGCGGCCCGAAGGAAGTCAAATCGGTGACCAACGGGGCTCACGGGACGGTGACGATCAGCAGCGAAGGGAAAGGCGTCGACTACCACCCGGAAGCCAACTACTGCGGCCCGGACAGCTTCACCTACACGCTCAACGGGGGCTCCACCGCAACCGTCTCGGTGGAAATCGAATGCATCGACGACGCGCCGGTCGCCGTCAACGACTCGGCGACGGTGCAGGAGGACTCCGGGGCGAACTCGATCGACGTGCTCGCCAACGACACCGACACCGACGGCGGCCCGAAGGAAGTCAAATCCGTCACGCAGCCGGCCAACGGCACCGTCGCGATCACCGGCGGCGGTACGGGCGTCAGCTACACGCCCAACGCGAACTACTGCAACGAACCGCCGGGGACGACGCCGGACAGCTTCAAATACACGCTCAACGCCGGCACCGAAAGCGGCCCCACGAGCGCGACCGTCTCGGTCAAAGTCAACTGCGTCGACGATCCGCCGGTCGCGGTCAACGACACCAAGACCGTCGAAGAGGACTCCGGCGCCACGGAAATCAACGTCCTCGCCAACGACACCGACATCGACGGCGGCCCGAAGAAAGTCGAATCCGTCACGCAGCCGGCCAACGGCACCGTCGCGATCACCGGCAGCGGCAGCGGTGTCAGCTACACCCCCAACGCCAACTACTGCAACGAACCGCCGGGGACCTCGCCCGACACCTTCACCTACACCCTCAACGGCGGCTCCAAAGCCACGGTCTCGGTCAAAGTCAACTGCGTCGACGACGCGCCGGTAGCGGTCAACGACACCAAGACCGTTGAAGAGGACTCCGGCGCGACCGCGATCAACGTGCTTGCCAACGACACCGACGTGGACGGCGGCCCGAAGAGCATCGAATCGGTGACCCAGCCGACCAACGGCACCGTCGCGATCACCGGCGGCGGCACCGGCCTCACCTACGAACCGGACGCCAACTACTGCAACGAACCGCCCGGCACCGAACCCGACACCTTCGAATACGAACTGAACGGGGGCTCCAAAGCCACCGTCTCGGTCAAGGTCGAATGCGTCGACGATCCGCCGGTCGCAGTCAACGACACGGAAACGGTGGAAGAGGACTCCGGCGCCACGGAAATCAACGTCCTCGCCAACGACACCGACCTCGACGGCGGCCCGAAGGAAGTCGAATCCGTCACGCAGCCGGCCAACGGCACGGTCGCGATCACCGGCGGCGGCACCGGCCTCACCTACGAACCGGACGCGAACTACTGCAACGAACCGCCGGGGACGACGCCGGACACCTTCGAATACGAACTGAACGGCGGCTCCAAAGCCACCGTCTCGGTCAAGGTCGAATGCATCGACGACGCGCCGGTAGCGGTCAACGACACCAAGACCGTCGAAGAGGACTCCGGCGCCACGGAAATCAACGTCCTCGCCAACGACACCGACATCGACGGCGGCCCGAAGAGCATCGAATCGGTGACCCAGCCCGCGAACGGCACGGTCGCGATCACCGGCGGCGGCACCGGCCTGACCTACGAACCGGACGCCAACTACTGCAACGAACCGCCTGGCACCGAACCGGATACCTTCACCTATGAATTGAATGGCGGATCCGAAGCGACCGTCTCGGTCAAGGTCGAATGCGTCGACGATCCCCCCGTGGCGGTCAACGACACCAAGACCGTGGAAGAGGACTCGGGCGCGACGGAAATCAACGTCCTCGCCAACGACACCGACATCGACGGCGGGCCGAAGGAAGTCAAATCGGTGACGCAGCCGGCCAACGGCACCGTGGTCATCACCGGCGGCGGCACCGGGGTGACCTACGAACCGGACGCCAACTACTGCAACGAACCGCCGGGGACCACGCCGGACACTTTCGAATACGAACTGAACGGCGGCTCGAGCGCGACCGTCTCGGTTAAGGTCGAATGCGTCGACGACCCACCGGTCGCGGTCAACGACACCGAAACCGTCGAAGAGGACTCGGGCGCGACGGCGATCAACGTCCTCGCCAACGACACCGACATCGACGGCGGCCCGAAGAGCATCGAATCGGTGACCCAGCCCGCGAACGGCACCGTCGCGATCACCGGCGGCGGCAGCGGCCTGACCTACGAACCGGACGCCAACTACTGCAACGAACCGCCGGGGACGACGCCGGACACCTTCGAATACGAACTGAACGGCGGCTCCAAAGCCACCGTCTCGGTCAAGGTCGAATGCGTCGACGATCCGCCGACCGCGGTCAACGACACCAAGACCGTCGAAGAGGACTCCGGCGCGACCGCGATCGATGTCCTCGCCAACGACACGGACCCGGATGGCGGCACCAAAACCATCGAATCGGTGACCCAGCCGACCAACGGCACCGTCGCGATCACCGGCGGCGGCAGCGGCCTCACCTACGAACCGGACGCCAACTACTGCAACGAACCGCCTGGGACGACGCCGGACACCTTCGAATACGAACTGAACGGCGGCTCCAAAGCCACGGTCTCGGTCAAAGTCGAATGCGTCAACGATCCGCCGACCGATCTCGCCCTCTCGAAATCGTCGCTGAAAGAGAACGAACCGGCTGGGACCGAAATCGGCACCTTCTCGACGACCGACCCCGATGTCGGAGACACCTTCACCTACAGCCTCGTCGCGGGCGAAGGCTCGACCGACAACGGCAGCTTCGAAATCTCCGGCAACAAGCTGAAAGCCAAAGAAAGCTTCAACTTCGAGGCAAAGTCGAGCTACTCGATCCGCGTCAAA
>JBQCCT010000227.1:0-4096 GCA_051961955.1 Solirubrobacterales bacterium | reverse complement strand
TGACCGTCGCCGAAAGCCTTGTGCGCCTTCAGCGAGGCCCAGACGCCGCTGCCCTTGCCACCGGCGCGTGCCGTCGCGAAGGAGGCAATGTCCCCCTTCCCCGCCCCGCCGGACATGCGGTCGTAGCCATAGTCGCCGTGAACTAGGTCTTCGTTGCCGGGGCCGCCGTTGACGACGTCAATGCCGAGGTCGCCGGCAACGTCGTCGTTGTTGCCGGGGCCGCCGACGACCTTGTCGTCGCCGAGATCGCCATTGACCTGATCGCTGCCGGCGCCACCATAGACTTCGTCGTTGCCACGGCCGCCGTGGATGACGTCGTCGCCACCGCCGCCGCAGATCAAATCGTTGCCGAGTTCGCCGTAGATCACGTCGTTGCCGGGGCCGCCCCAGATCACGTCGCGTCCCGGCGTCCCGAGCAACACGTCGTTGCCATCGGTGCCAACGATCTTCGCCCGCCGCCCGTGGCAACGGTGTTCTTCTTCGGGCGTTTCGCTGGTCGCCGCGACGGCGCTCGCCGCGAGCACGGCGAGCACGAGCACGGCTGCGATGGCGATCCCCCGGGCGCGGCGACTCACGAGAGTTGAATCGTAGTCCCCGCGCCCGGCGCGACCGCCGCCGACACCAGCGGCTCAGGCGCTGCGAATCAGCTTCTTGTTGACGAACTCGTCGGCGCCGTAGCGGCCGAGCTCGCGGCCGAATCCGGAGCGCTTGAAACCGCCGAACGGCAGCTCGGGGCTGTCGGCCCCGACCAGGTTGACGTAGACCATCCCGGCTTCGATCCTGTCGGCGACGCGGTCAGCCTGTTCCCTGTCGGTGGTCATCACGTAGGAGCCAAGCCCGAACGGGGTCTGGTTAGCAAGCTCGACCGCCTCCTCCTCGGAGCCGACCCGGTAGACTTGGGCGACCGGCCCGAAGAACTCTTCCTGCGACGCCTCGTCACCAGGCTTGATCCCGGTGAGAATCGTCGGTTCGAAGTAGTTGCCCTCGCGCTTGCCGCCGACGACGACCTCGGCACCAGCGGCGACCGCCCGCTTCACCTGGTCCTCGAGCCGATCGGCCGCCGTCTGCGAGGAGAGCGGCCCGACCTCGGTGTCCTCGGCGGTCGGATCGCCCGGCTTCGCTCCGCTCAGCTGCTCCTTGAACTTCTCAAGGAAGTCGTCATAGAGCTCGTCGACGACGATGAAACGCTTGGCCGCATTGCAGGACTGGCCGGTGTTGTCGAGCCGCGCTTCGGCCGCCGCCGTCACCGCTTCGTCGAGGTTGTCCGTGCCGAGCAGGATGAAGGGGTCCGAGCCTCCCATCTCGAGCACGACCTTCTTCAGGTTGCGCCCGGCGATCTCGGCGACAGCAGCGCCGGCCCGCTCGGAGCCGGTGACCGAGACGCCGTGCACCCGCGGGTCGGCGATCACCCACTCAATCTGCTCGTTGGTGGCGTAGATGTTCTCGTAGGCGCCCTCGGGGAAACCGGCGTCGTCGAACATCTGCTGCATTGCCTCGGCCGATTCGGGGCACTGCGGCGCGTGCTTGAGCAGGATCGTGTTGCCGATCACCAGGTTAGGCCCGGCGAAGCGGGCGACTTGGTAGTAGGGGAAGTTCCAGGGCATGATCCCGAGCAGGACGCCGAAGGGGCTGCGGCGAATCACCGCCGTGCCCTCGCCGCCGAGCAACTCGATCGGCTCGTCGGCCATCAGATCCTCGGCGTTGTCGGCATAGAAGCCGTAGATTTCGCCCGCGAAGTCGACCTCCATCAGCGCCTGCTCGATCGGCTTGCCCATCTCGCGGACGATGATCTCGGCCAGCTGCCGGCGGCGCTCGGAGTGGAGTTCACCGACCTTGCGCACGAGCGCGCCACGCTCGGCCGCAGTAGTGGAGCTCGGCCAAGCCCGCGAGGCCTGATCGGCCCGATCGATCGCGGCGCGGAGCTCGTCGTCGCCGATCTCCGGGTACTCCTTGATCGTCTCGCCGGTGGCTGGGTTGACTACCGCGTAAGTGCTCATTCAGGCCTCCTCCCTCGGGATGCTCATTGCAATGATCGCTCTAGGTCGAGTGCTTCCTCGACCGGTACATAGTCCATTCCCACTCCCTCTGCAACCGCCGGGTGGGTCACCGCGCCGCCGGCGACGTTGACCCCGAGCCGCAGCCCTGGGTCGCGCTTTATCGCCTCGGCTACCCCGTGGTCGGCGAGCGCAATCGCGTAGGGCAGCGTCGCGTTGGTGAGGGCGTGGGTCGAGGTGATCGGGACCGCGCCGGGCATGTTGGTGACGCAATAGTGGGTGATCCCTTCCACCTCGAAAGTCGGCTCGCGGTGCGTAGTCGGCCGCGAGGTCTCGAAGCAGCCGCCCTGGTCGATCGCGACGTCGACCAGCACTGCCCCCCGCTTCATCAGCGCCAGCTGCTCGCGCCGTATCACGTAGGGCGCTCGCGCCCCGTGGACGAGGACGGCGCCGATCACCAGGTCCGCCCAGGGCAGCATCTGCTCGACCGCCAACCGGGTCGAGTAGACGGTCGAGCAGCGCCCGCCGAAGGCGACTTCGAGCTCGCGCAGGCGGTCGATCGAGCGGTCGAAGACGAAGACGTCGGCTTCCATCCCGATCGCGATGAAGGCCGCGTTCATGCCGACTACGCCGCCACCGATCACCATCACGTTCGCCGCCGCCACCCCGGGGACGCCGCCGAGCAGGATCCCGCGCCCGCCCATCGGCCTCTCCAGCATGAAGGCGCCGGCCTGGGCGGCGATCTTCCCCGCCACCTCGCTCATCGGCGCCAGCAGCGGCAGGCGCCCGTGCGCGTCCTCGACGGTCTCGTAGGCGATCGCGGTGACCCCGGCGTCGCGGAGGCCGCGGGTCTGCTCGGGGTCGGGGGCGAGGTGCAGGTAGGTGAAGAGGAGCTGGCCGGGCCGCAGCATCTCGATCTCCTCCGGCTGCAGCTCCTTGACGTGGAGGATCATCTCCGCCGTGTCGAAGACGTCGGCCGCGCTGGGGACGATCGTCGCCCCCTGGGGGCGGTAGTCCTCGTCGCCGATCGCGCTGCCCTCGCCGGCGCCGGCCTCGATCAGCACCTCGTGGTCGTGCTCGACCAGTTCGCGCACCCCGGCGGGGGTGACCGCGACGCGGTACTCGTCGGCCTTGATCTCGGTCGGGACGCCGATCTTCACGAGACCAGCTCTTTCGCTCGCAGGGCCAGCCAGAACTCAATCCGGTCGTGGGCGCGAGAGAGATCGCGCCCGGTCAGCTCTTCCACCTTGCGCATCCGGTAGCGGAGCGTGTGGCGGTGGCAGTAGACCTGGCGGGCGGCCCGCTCCCACTGGCCGTTCTGCTCGATGAAGGCCTCCAGCGAGCGCAACAGCTCGCCGCCGTAGTCTTCGTCGCCGCGTTCGATCGGGCCGAGGACGCTGTCGCAGTAGAGGTCGAGCGCGTCGTCGTCCTGAATCGAGAGCAGCAAGGTAAAGGCACCGAGGTCCCGCCAGGAGGCGACCTCGGGAGCTGCGCCGTTGCCGAAGGCGGTGGCCTCCAGCGCACAGCGCGCCTCGTGGAAGGAGTGGCGCAGACGCTCCGGCGCAGCGGGGCGGCTGGCGGCGGCGCGGACCGGACCGTGCTCACGTGTGACCTTCTCCCGCGCCTCGGTGGCGACCTCGATCGGGTCGCGGTCGGCACAGTCGATCACCGAGCAGAGCAGCTCGCGGTCGGCGACGCTATGAGGGGCGACGACCGCAGCGCAGGCGTCGGCCGCCAGCGCCGCTTCCAGCGTTGCCGCCGCCTCGGCGGGATCGTCGAGCGCGAAGACAAGCACTGCCGCTTCCTCGCCGATCCCGAACGGCTCCAGCCGCCGCCGCAGCTCCGTCGGGTCCATGCGACCGCTGAGCGCTGCCGCCAGCACATCACCGGCCAGCCGCCGCTCGGTCTCGCGCGCGACCCGGCGGCGCATCAGCTCCAGCGCCACCACCGCAACCGCCTGTTGCAGGATCAGCCGCTCGAAATCGCCGAGACCACCGGAGTCGCGGACCATCACCACCCAGGCCTGCGGCAGACCGCCGCCCGGGGAGACGACCGGATGCGCAAGCGCCCGCCCCGCCACCGTCGGGTGCGAGGGGACGAAG